>CAJKSU010000070.1 GCA_905202605.1 uncultured Eubacteriales bacterium | reverse complement strand
ATAGATTTGATTTTATTTGCCGCGAACGCGGCAAACTCTGCGAGGCTTTTTTGACACGCTGGGCTCCCCTGTGAGGGGAGCTGTCAGTGCCTTTGCGCTGACTGAGAGGTTCTCCACGAAAACGCAACATAACAGGGCGTGCTGCAACCATTCCTTGCAGCACGCTCGTTTTATATCCCTTATTCCGTTCTCAGTGCGTCCACCGGGTCCTTCTTTGCCGCCGTTTTCGCCGGGATCAAGCCTGCAATCATGGTCAGCAGCACCGAAATCAGCACCAGTGCAGCGCCGCCCACCGGCGGCAGCTTTGCCACGTTGCCGATGCCCGCCAGATGGTTGATTACCATATTGATGGGGATATTCAGGATCAGCGTAACGCCGATGCCGATCACGCCCGCTCCCAGCCCGATAATCAAAGTCTCGGCATTGAACACCCGGCTCACATCCCGCTTGGATGCGCCGATAGAGCGGAGGATGCCGATCTCCTTGGTGCGCTCCTGCACGGAGATCAGCGTGATCACGCCGATCATAATGGACGATACCACCAGCGAAATGCCCACAAAGGCGATGAGCACATAGCTGACGATGTTCACAATATCCGTCACCGAGCTCATGAGCAGCCCCACGTAGTCGGTGTAATGGATCACCTGATCGTCCTTGCCCTCCTCGGTCATTTTGTCGTTATAGGCGTCCAGCGCGTCGGTCAGAGCCTCCTTGTCCTCAAAGGACGCAGCATAAAGGCTGATGGCGTTGGGATCGTCCAGCGTCGCCGCACCAAGGGTCGTGAGGTTGCCCTCATAGCTGCCCTCGGATACCACGGCCTCGGTGCTCCGGCTGCCGCCATCCCCCAGTGCGTCCAAGGCGTCCTGAGTAAGCAGGCCGTTTTCCATGAGCATCTGCGCCTGCTGCTCCTCAGGCAGGGCGGTGATCTGGCTCCGGTACATCTCCGGCAGTGCCGCAACGGTATCGGCGATCAGCTGGCTCTGCGCCTCGTTATAGCCGTTCTCCACCGTCTCTCCGGTGTCCCCCTGCGCTGCCAGCGCCGCATCCCCTGCCTCGGTGCCACGGAAGGGCAGGCCGGTGAACACGTCCACATCCGGGTTCTCCTTCTGGGTCTTAACGATCTCGCTGCCGTCCACTGCGCCCACCACATAGGCCGTCAGGTCAGAGGTATAGCCGATGGTGCCGTATTCATTGCCATTGTCCGCAGTGTTCCGGACAATGCCCACCACCTTCAGCCGCTGGGCATTGTCATAGACGGTTTCCATATAGCTCTCGTCGCCGCTTCTGTCCACGTAGCCGGTTTCGGTCTTTTCATACGGATCCGTGGGCAGCACCAGCCGGAGATCCAGCCCCAGCATATCCTCATAGCTGTATGTGGTTTCCGTCTGGGCAATGTCCGTCTCCTCCACGGTGCCGCCGTCCGCCAGCTGCTTCTGGGCGTCGGTGATGGCGTCCTTCAGCTTTTGGGTGTCCAGCAGTCCCAGCGCATAGAGGGTGTAGTCCGTGACCTCATAATTTTTATTGAGAATCAGCACCACCTCATTTTTATCCTGCGGCCACGTGCCGGTAAGCAGCTCATAGTCGCTCTGCCGGGTGGCTTCGTTGTTGGAAAGCTCCGTGCAGACGTCGATGCTGTTCATGCCCATCTGGGACGCAATGTCCCCCATGCCGATCTCGTCCAGCACGGAAATGGGGTTCACCCGGTGGAGCTTCCCTTCGGTGTTCTTCGTATAGATGCCGATCTGGGTGGGATAGCTGTAGCGGATTTCAGAGGCCATGGCGGCGATCTCGTTGCCGTCCTCCTCCAGCACCTTCTTAAAATTCGTCAGATCATTGGTGGAGATCTCCGACATCATGGAGTCAATGAGTCCGGTCATAATGCTGGAGGAATAGACCTGCCCCGGCTCATGCTCCTCCCCCTCCTGCTTCACGTTCATCATGGTTCCCATCATGGAGGACATATCCATGGTGGCCTGCTGAATGGTAATGGGATAGGAGGTCAGGGTATCCTCTTCCATTTTGTCGATATAATTCTGCATGCCGCTGGACAGGCTCAGGATCAGCGCAATGCCAATGATGCCGATGGAACCGGCAAAGGCTGTCAGGATCGTCCTGCCCTTCTTGGTCATCAGGTTGTTGAGGCTCAGGCTCAGGGCGGTGAGATAGCTCATCCCCGGCCTTTTCACCGGAGCATTGGCAGTGACCCGCTCCGCCTCCTCCTGCTCCGGGGTATAGGGCATGGAATCAGACACCACCTCGCCGTCCAGCACCCGGATGATGCGGGTGGAATACTGCTCCGCCAGCTCCGGATTGTGGGTGACCATGATGACCAGCTTATCCTTCGCCACCTCCTTGAGGATCTCCATGACCTGCACGGAGGTCTCGGAGTCCAGCGCACCGGTGGGTTCATCCGCCAGAAGAATGTCCGGGTTGTTCACCAGCGCACGGGCAATGGCCACCCGCTGCATCTGACCGCCGGACATCTGGTTTGGCTTCTTTTTCAGCTGATCCCCCAGCCCCACCTGTTCCAGCGCCTCCTTGGCCCGTCTCCGGCGCTCGGCTTTGGAAACCCCGGACAGGGTCAGCGCCAGCTCTACATTCGATAGTACATTCTGATGGGGGATCAGATTATAGCTCTGGAATACAAAGCCGATGGAGTGGTTCCGATAGGTGTCCCAGTCCCGATCCTTAAACTCCTTGGTGGATTTCCCGTTGATAACCAGATCGCCGGAGGTATACCGATCCAGACCGCCGATGATGTTCAGCAGCGTGGTCTTTCCACAGCCCGACTGCCCAAGAATCGACACGAACTCGCTTTTCCGAAAGGAAATGTCGATGCCCTTGAGGGCATGCACCGTCTCCTCCCCGGAGAGATAATCCTTTTTGATGTTTTTCAGCTGTAACACAATGTCACCCTTTCTGTGGAGCAGTAACCTGCTGCTCCATCGGAACGCATAATTTACCCAGATTTTCAAAACTGTCCAAATACCCATATAGGATATCACATTTTTGTTCAGATGGCTGTAAACATTTTTTGAACATCGAAATTGTTGACACCAGAAATTTTTTGCAGTAGAATAACGTCAGTTTGCGGGGTCTATCCAGCGGGAGCGGCTCCCACAGAGGAGGAACATCAACATGGAAAATCTCAGCGGAGGGCAGGGCTTTTTACTGCTGCACCAGCATCTTCGTCGAATGGACTGGAGTAAGATCACACCGGGGGTCACCCAGCCGGAATATCTGATTCTCACCGCCCTTCATTGCAGTCGGGATGCGCATCCGGACGTCCCCGGCGTCTATGTATCGTCTCTGGCCGAGGAGCTTTCCGTGTCCGTCTCCATGATCTCCAAGCTGCTCAAATTGCTGGAGGAAAAGGACTGGGTACTTCGCACCATCGACAAGAACAGCCGCCGGAATACCTTTGTCTCCCTTACCCCGCTGGGGCAGAGCGTCTATGACGACGCTTCCGAACTGCTCCGGAGGTTCCACGAGGGCGTGGTGGATTCCATCGGGCGGGAAAAGTTCACCCAGCTGCTTGCCAGCGCCACCACGCTGTTCCGCGCCTATGAAACCGCACTGAGCGAGCTTTCCCCCTTGCAATCAGAGAAATAACATGCTATAATCTAGGGTCGTTACAGGACGTAACGACCCTTTACAATTGAACGATGACAGTTCGCGGCCCTCCTGTCAGTAAACAAAACCAGGTTTCCTGTGATACGGCGTATCACAGGCTTTTGGGCGCAATGATTGCGCCCTTTTTTGTTTGCATTTTGCATTCAGGGCTGCGATTGACAGGAGGATTTTATCATGTATCTGCTTCAATCCGAAGCCAGCTTTGACGCTGCCCACTTTTTAAAGGGCTACGACGGCAAATGTAAAAACATCCACGGGCATCGCTGGCGCATTGTGGTCAAGGTCATGGGCGATCAGCTGATCCCCACCGGCGCAAAGGCCGGGATGCTGCTGGATTTCGGTGATTTAAAGGACGCGCTCAAAAGCCTTGCCGATGAATTTGACCACGCCCTGCTGGTGGAGGAGGGAACGCTCAGGGAAGCCACCCTCAGCGCCCTGCGGGACGAGGATTTCCATATGGTCTTTCTCCCCTTCCGCACCACCGCCGAGAATTTCAGCCGGTATTTCTATGACCGCCTGACCAAGCTGGGGCTTACCCCCAAGGAGGTGGCGGTCTATGAAACCCCAAACAACTGTGCGGTCTACACCGGCGAAGGAGGCGCAAAGCTTGCATACCTATAATATTGCCGAGACGTTTTTGAGCATCAACGGTGAGGGAACGCATGCCGGTCAGCTGGCCTATTTCATCCGCTTCACCGGCTGCAATCTCCGCTGCGACTACTGCGACACCAAGTGGGCGCAGGATATTTCCGCCGCCCGCGCCCGCCTCACTGCGCAGCAGCTCTACCGTCAGGTCAAGGAGAGCGGTGCGAAGAACGTCACCGTCACCGGCGGCGAACCAATGATTCAGGAGGGCATCGGAGAGCTTCTGGAGCTTCTGTGCCGGGATCCGGAACTATATGTAGAGGTGGAGACCAACGGCAGCGTGGACCTGTCTCCTTATCTCCAAAATGCCTGCCGTCCATCCTTCACCATGGACTATAAGCTCTCCGCCAGCGGCATGGAGCAGCATATGTGCCATACCAATCTCCCGCTCCTTACCATGCAGGACACCGTAAAGTTCGTCTGCGGCAGCACCGCCGATCTGGAGCGCGCGCTGGAAGTCACAGCGCAGTATAACCTCACCGCCCACACCCACGTGTATCTCAGCCCGGTGTTTGGCTCCATTCAGCCCGCCGACATGGTGGAGTTTATGAAGGCGCATCATATGACCGGAGTGACCCTGCAAATCCAGCTGCACAAGGTCATCTGGGATCCGAACCGTCAGGGGGTGTAACCGTTGATCGACACAAAAGCCATTGAAAAGCACATTCGGGGCATTCTGATTGCGCTGGGCGACGACCCGGAGCGCGAGGGTCTGAAGGAAACGCCCCAGCGGGTGGCAAAGATGTATGAAGAGGTCTTTGCGGGCATGAACTATACCAACAAGGAGATTGCCCGGATGTTCGATAAGACCTTTGAGGAAGCCGACCCCGACCACCACGATCTGGTTCTGGTGCGGGATATCGACGTATTTTCCTACTGCGAGCACCATATGGCGCTGATGTACGATATGAAGGTCAGCGTGGGCTATCTGCCAAGAGGAAAGGTCATCGGTCTGAGCAAGATCGCCCGGATCGCGGACATGGCCGCCCGGCGGCTCCAGCTTCAGGAGCGTCTGGGGCGGGACATTGCGGAGATCATCTCCATGGTCACCGGCAGCGAGGACGTAGCCGTGGTGATCTCCGGCTGTCACAGCTGCATGACCGCCCGCGGCATCCAGAAGCCCGGCACCCGTACCATCACCGAAACCTACCGGGGCAAATTTGAAACCGACCCGGTGCTGCAAATGCGAATGGAGGCAATGCTCAAATGAAAATTCTAGTCTTATCCAGCGGCGGCGTGGACAGCACCACCTGTCTTGCCATGGCAGTGAAGGAAGTGGGGGCGGAGAACGTCCTTGCCCTGTCCGTCTATTACGGTCAGAAGCACGATAAGGAGATTCAGGCCGCAAAGAAGGTGGCGGAGTATTACGGCGTTCAGCGCATGGAGCTGGATCTCTCCGTGATCTTCGCCGGAAGCAATTGCAGCCTGTTAAAGCAGTCCACCGAGGACATTCCGCTGGAGAGCTATGCCCAGCAGATTGAAGAAACCCACGGGGAAAAGCCCGTTTCTACCTATGTTCCCTTCCGGAACGGTCTGTTCCTGTCCTCCGCCGCCAGCATCGCCCTGAGCCACGGCTGCTCCAAGATCATGTACGGCGCCCATGCCGACGACGCCGCGGGTGCGGCCTATCCCGACTGCTCTCTGGACTTTGTAAACGCCATGAATCAGGCCATCTATCTGGGCAGCGGCAATCAGCTGACCATTGAAGCGCCCTTTGTTTCCCTGACCAAGGCCGATGTGGTGAAAAAGGGTCTGGAGCTGGGCGTTCCCTATGCGCTGACCTGGAGCTGCTATGAGGGCGGCGACAAGCCCTGCGGCAAATGCGGCACCTGCATCGACCGCCAGAAGGCATTTGAGAAAAACGGCGTGATTGACCCGCTGCTGAAATAAGAAAGGAGAATCCCCATGGCATCTGGAAGAACCGAAACCGAGCTCACCGGCGTAACCGCTCTGGGCGCCGCCGGAACCAAATATCCCACCGATTACGCCCCTGAAGTGCTGGAGACATTCCCCAACAAGCATCCCGACAACGATTATTTCGTCAAATTCAACTGCCCGGAGTTCACCTCCCTCTGCCCGAAAACCGGACAGCCGGACTTCGCCACCATCTATATCAGCTATGTTCCCGGCGAGCGCATGGTAGAGAGCAAGTCCCTCAAGCTCTATCTGTTCTCCTTCCGGAACCACGGAGACTTCCATGAGGACTGCATGAACATCATCATGAAGGATCTCATCCGGCTCATGGATCCCAAATATATCGAGGTCTGGGGCAAGTTCACCCCCCGCGGCGGTCTTTCCATCGACCCCTACTGCAACTACGGCAAGCCCGGCACCCGCTGGGAGGAGGTCGCATGGCTGCGCCTTTCTCAGCATGACCTCTACCCGGAAAAGGTGGACAACCGTTAAATGGAGCAGCAGTTTACTCCCCTTGCGTCGCTGCCCCGGCTGCTTCCGGACTGGTACGCCGCCCATCACCGCGACCTGCCATGGCGCAGGGATCAGGAGCCGTACCATGTCTGGGTGTCGGAGATCATGCTCCAGCAGACCCGTGTGGAGGCGGTCAAGGGCTACTATGCCCGGTTTCTCAGCCGCCTGCCCAGAATTTCCGATCTGGCGGAGGTGCCGGAGCCGGAGCTTTTAAAGCTCTGGGAAGGGCTGGGCTATTATACCCGCGCCCGGAACCTCAAAAAGGCGGCAATGGAGATCATGACCGCCCATCACGGTGAATTTCCTCAGGACTACGCCGCCATCCGGAAGCTCCCCGGCATCGGGGATTACACCGCCGGAGCCATTTCCTCCATCTGCTTTGGGGCAAAGACCCCGGCGGTGGACGGGAATGTACTGCGGGTGGCCGCCCGGCTCTGCGATTATCACGGCTGTACCGACGATCCCAAGGTCAAACGCGCCATCACCGCCGCACTGGCGGAGATTTATCCGAAGGACACGGGAACCTTCACCCAGAGCCTGATGGAGCTGGGTGCCACGGTCTGCCTGCCCAACGGCGCGCCTTTGTGCGATGAATGTCCTGTTCGCGCCCACTGTCTGGCGCTGAAATGCGGCACCATAGACGCTCTTCCCGTCCGCAAGCCCAAAAAGCCCCGGCGGCAGGAGGATATGACCGTATTTCTGCTCTCCTGCGGGGACGAGATTGCTTTGGAGCGCCGCCCGGATACCGGCCTTTTGGCGGGACTGTATCAGTTCCCCCACCTCCCCGGTCATCTTTCCCCGGAGGAAATCGTCAAGGCCGCCGAGGACTGGGGTCTCCAGCCGGAATATCTGGAAAAGCTGGTCACCCGCACCCATATTTTCACCCACATTCAGTGGAACATGCTGGGCGCTCGGCTCCACTGCGCCGTCAAGTCCCCCCAGTTTCTCTGGGCAGACAAATCCGGCGGAGAGCATGCCCTGCCCACCGCGTTCCGGCAGTTTTTGCCGGACTTTCAGGAGGAGCATTCATGACGAAATTAGAGGAAGCACGGGCGTTCTTCGCTCAGGATCGCTTTGCCACGGAGAACGGCGCAGTCATCGAGGAGATTGGGTCGGACTATGCCCTTTGCTCCATGACCGTCACGCCCCATCATCAAAACGCCGCAGGCCGGGTCATGGGCGGGGCGGTGTTTATGCTGGCGGACTTCGCCTTTGCGGTAGCCTCGAACTTCGGGCACGCCCCGGACGTGACTACCACCAGCCAGATCACCTTTCTTCGGGCGTCCCAAGGCTCCACCCTCTATGCCAGAAGTCAGGAGCTTCGCCGGGGCAGAACCACCGTCTACTACGAAACCTCCGTCACCGATGACACCGGGGCGCTCATTGCCCGCGTCACCGCGTCGGGGCAGGTTTTGGCGTAACCCTGCGCCGTATCACATCTTTTTATTGTAACCGATCGCATGAATTCGAGTTTTACAGTTGGGGAAAAAGCCGTTATAATGTAGATTAGTATGCGGCAGTCACATTTCGTATGCAAAGTTTGGCCCTGCCTGCACACCGCCAACTTCGGCATCTTATCGAACCTTGGGAGGATTATCATGCGCACCAAACAATTACCCCATCGGATTTTACAGTATATCATTGGACTTGTCTGTATGGCAATTGGTCTGGTTCTGCTGAAAATCACGCATTGGGGTGTCTCTCCGATTACGGCATTGCCTGATGCGGTAGCAAACATCACTCCGCTTACCCTTGGCAATGCAACCATTCTGCTTCACCTATTGTGCGTTGTTCTGCAAATTATTGTTCAAAAGCGTGTGACGCTGAAAAGCATTTTATGCATGTGTGTAGGTGTTCCCTTTGGTTATCTTGTTGACTTTTTTCTCTGGCTCTGGACCGCTCTGTTTCCGGAGCTGCTGCTCTGGCAAAAAATTCTGTCGTTGGTAGTGGGAATTGCCATTCAGGGCTTCGGTGTTGCACTGATCAGCGGCTGTGACCTGATGCTTCCTGCGCCGGATGAACTGAACAACGTCATTGCAAACACCTATCACAAGCAGCTTGCCAATGTGAAGATGATTGCGGATGCCATCTATGTTGTGCTTGCGCTGGTCATCAATTTGATTTCCATCGCCCTCGGCCTTATGACATTCCATCAAATCAGTGTTTGGATCAACTCTATTGCATCGGTGCTCTTGACAGGCAGATTTGTTGGGCTGTCAAGAAAGCTCTTCCCCAAAATCGTGATGCCGCCGTTTTTCGAGACTTCTGCCCCGAAAAAAACGGCATAGTATCCGGTGGTTTCATTCTGCCTGCCGTGCTGCTGGTGCTGTATCATAAGATGAATCACGGCGGGATTCTGGATTCCAGCCGGGCGTCTGTAAACTGAAAAAGCCAACGGAGCCTGCCGCAGTTTTGCGCTGCGTCAGGCTCCTTTTTCCCCTGTCTCCCGCCGCCGGAGGCAGGCTTTTCCTTTCTTCCGGTTTGCCTCGGCAAACTATATCACAAGTTATACAGTTTTCCCCGCTCTCCCCCTACAGATTTTAACGAAATCTCACAGAAATTTTCACAATTCCTTCAACCCCTTGTACATTTTCAAAAAACCATGGTATAATGTCAGAGTTACAAGCAAGGGGCAAGCCTGCTTACTTTGACCTCTGTTAGAGTCTGCGGATTGCCCGATAATTTTGTAAGAAAAGGACTGAATGAATTGAACAAGAAAAGTAACCCTTGGATTTCCATCATCGCATGCCTTGTGGTTCAGCTGTGCGTGGGTATCCTGTACCTGTGGAGCGCATTTAAGGGCAACATCATTGCCGCATACTCCGTAGGCATGGACGATGCCGCCAAGGCCGGCGTTTCCAGCGCCGCCACCATGGTATCCTCCTACATGATCTTTGCCTTTGTATTCGGCAACCTGATCGGCGGCTTCCTCAACGACAAGAAGGGCCCCAAGTTCACCTGCTTTGCCGGTGTGATCCTCTTCTCTGCCGGTGTGGCAGTCTCCGCCTTCGTTAAGACCATTGCCCTGCTGGACTTCACCTATGCCATTATGGCAGGTCTTGGCTCCGGCTTCGCCTATGGCGCATGCATCTCCTGCATCCAGAAGTGGCTGCCCCATAAGCGCGGTCTGGCTTCCGGTCTGGCCTGCTCCGCCTTCGGCCTGTCCACCGTGGTCTTCACCCCTGTTTCCAACATGCTTATGGAGGCACACAAGAATGCCGAGGGCATCGTAAACTTCACCCCCGTATTCCTCACGCTGGCTGGCGTATTCGCAGTGCTGGGGCTCATCGCCTGCTGCTTTATCTCCCTGCCGGATGACGAGTATATTAAGAGCCTGAACCTGCCCAAGGCGGCTGCTTCCACCAACCAGAACTACACGCTGGGTCAGGCCATCAAGGTTCCCGCCTTCTGGTGCCTGTTCTTCTCCATCTTCTTCATCAACGGCACATGGAACCTGTGCGTACCGCTGATTAAGGATCTCGGTGAGCAGCGCGGTTTGACCACCGCTATGGCGCTGGCCTGCGTTTCCTTCACCGGCATCACCAATGCCGCCGGCCGGCTCATCATGGCCTCTCTGTCCGATAAGATTGGCCGGTTCAACACCATGTATGTGCTCTGCGGCATCACTTTGGTGGGTGCGATCCTGCTGACCTTCATCGGCGGCTATGGCTACTTTGCCACCATTGCGCTGATTGCCTTTGCCTACGGCGGCCCCTCCGCGCTGAATGCCGCCCTCTGCACCGATATGTTCGGGCCGAAGAACTCCGGCACCAACTACGGCGTTGCCATGCTGGCACTGGGCTTCAGCTCCATCTTCTTCAATTTTGTGTCCAAGTCCATTCTCCACGCTACGGTGGAAAATGTAACCTCTACCTTCATCATGGGCGCAATCACTGCTGCGATTCCCGTGTTCCTGATGCTCTACATCAATCGCTACCTCAAGACCCGGAACGCAAAGTAATTTCCCTGATGCGCAATGCCCCCGCCGATCCGTTGGGATTGGCGGGGGTTATTTTACAGTATCGTACCATGATGTGCGCACGGGCGGGCGCTTTGCGCCGCCGGCTGTATTCTCCCGAAGAATTTCCAGCGTCATAGGAATATTTTTTCTGCCGCGGCAAACAATACCTCTGCAAATGAAATGCGGCAGGGCGGCTTCCATGCATGCAGTCCGCTCCGCCGCCAAAAATGGAGGTTTTCCTATGAAACGTATCCTGTCCCATATGCTCCCCGCGCTGCTTACCGCCCTGCTGCTGGCTGTTCCCGCCGCCGCGGCGGAAGCCGACGTGGTATGGGGAGACGTATACTGCTTCTCTCCTGCGGCGCTCACCGGCAAGGCAGACGCGCTGGGCGTCATGATGACCGGCGTGCCAGACGAAGCGCTTGGCAAGCTCCGGCTGGGCAGCCGAGTCATTCAGCCCGGAGACGTACTCACCGCCCAGCAGGCGGATCTGCTGACCTTTGTGCCGGTCACCGGTGCAGACGGCGAGGCCGAAGTGGCCTGCATGTCCATCACCCCAGACGGTCTTGGGGAGGAATCCCGGATGACCCTGAAAATCGGCTCCGGCAAGAACGAGGCCCCGGTGGCGGAGGATTCCGAGTTTGAAACCTATAAGAACATCCCCGGCGAAATCTCCCTGCGGGTTTCCGATCCTGACGGCGACGCTCTGACCGTCACCATCGTCAAGGAGCCAAAGCGCGGCACGCTGGAGGTTGGAGAAAACGGCACTGTCACCTATACCCCGGAGGAGAATAAGGTGGGCAAGGACAGCTTTACCTATACGGTCACCGACACCGCCGGCAACACCTCCGAGGAGGCTACCGTGCGCATCCAGATCAAGAAGCCCTCAGATAAGGCCACCTATCAGGATATGGACGGCGACCCCGCCCAGCTTGCCGCCGTGTGGCTCCGGGAATCCGGCATCTATTCCGGCAAAACCGTTGCCGGTGAGCTGCTGTTCTGCCCGGAGGAATCCGTCTCCCGCGGGGAGTTCATTGCCATGTGCGTGGCGCTGACCCGTCAGCAGCCGGAGCTGCTGGAAACCGGCCTGATCGACGGGGACGACACGCCCCTGTGGCTCCAGCCCTATGTCAGTACCGCCCTGAAATGCGGCTATATCAGCGGCGTTCCCACAGAAAACGGCCTTGCCCTGCTGGCAGACCAGCCGATTCGTCAGGGAGAAGCAGCGGTGATGCTCTCCCGGCTGCTGGAGCTTTCGGAGAGCGAAACCGTCATGGCGGACAGGGATGCAGACGCCCTCCCCGCATGGGTTTCCGGTGCAGTGCAGGCCACAGCGGAGGCAGGCCTTAAGGATCTCAGCGACGTGTCCGCTCCCCTGACCCGCCGGGACGCCGCCCTGCTGCTGCATGAAGTCTGGCAGGTTGCCGAGCAGCAGGAAAACAGTCTCCTCTCCTGGGCCAAGGAATAAGCGGTTATTTGCCGGAAACACGCCTGATGGGTCGGAATAGGTCTTGCGTTTTCCCGTATCCCGGCGTATACTATCCCCATCGTGACTTAGATGGAGGTATTCCAAATGGAACTTGAAATTGGACGCACCGGGCAGTCGGCTGCCCGCGTCACCGAGGATAAAACCGCCGCAGTCTGCGGCTCCGGCTCTCTCCCTGTATTCGGCACGCCCTATCTGCTGGCGCTGATGGAGGAAGCCACCTGCAGCGCCGTCTCCGGCGCACTGGAGGATGGTCAAAGCACCGTGGGCGTTTCCATGGACATTCAGCACACCGCTCCCACCCCCGTGGGCATGGCAGTCCGGGCGGAAGCCCGTCTGACGGAGATCAAGGGCAAAATGCTCACCTTTTCCGTCACCGCCTATGATGAGGCCGGTGAGATCGGCAGCGGCACCGTTCGCCGCTGCATCATCCGCAGCGAATCGTTTCTGACCCGCTGCCAGAGCAAGCTTCAATAAAACACACAAGCCCCCGCCGGAT
>CAJKSU010000069.1 GCA_905202605.1 uncultured Eubacteriales bacterium | reverse complement strand
CCTGCCGAATCAGCAGCACCGCACGGGGTACGTCAGTTACAAAATGCAGCTCCTTGGCATGGATATAAATGTCGCCGGGCAGGATATTATCCGTAATGATATTCTTCACGAAGGTGCCGCGGTCATGCTTTTCTTCATAGCTTGCTTTTGCGCCATTGAGCGCCACACAGGCCATAATGCACAGGCTCTTTGCAATCTCATCATCACCGTCTACAAATACGGCATAATCAAACCGTGCGCTCCAGCTCTGCAGGGCCTTGAAGGTTTTTCCGTCCGTCACTGTCACCAGCTCATTGGCTGCGTTCAGACGGTGGACGGCTTCTTCCCATTTATCACCCAGACCGGACGGTTCCGTAGCAGCAATGACGCTGCCCTCTCCATCAATCACACCCATGGTGCGGTCGCTGGCATCCTTCATCTGCATGATAACACTCTGAAACATTCTGCTGGACATAGCAGTTTCCTCCTTCTGGGCAGCACCCATAGGGCGCCTCCATGTTTTGTTGTGCTCCTGCGGTAAACATGTAAGTCTTCATATTTACACATTTAACTTATTTACTATAAACGTTTTTTGTGAATTTTGCAAGACCTCTATGACGATTTGCACAGGTTTTTCCCAACAATCTTGTGAAGGATTGCAGGAAATTCGTGATTTTCCCCAAACAGAAAAAGGGAGCCAACCATACGGTCAGCTCCCAACGGAATTCTAAATTAGAGATCGATGCACTTCTCCGTGTCGGGATCGAACAGATGTACACGATCAGCTTCAAAGGTAACCTCAACCTTGTCGCCCATCTTTGCGGTGGAAGAAGGATCCACGCGAGCGGTGAACTGCTTGCCGCCGATCACCAGGAACAGGTTGGTCTCGGAGCCGAGCGGCTCAACGTTGTCAACCGTAGCGGTGAACTTGTACTGAGGATAGTTATTGAGGTACAGCTCCTCGTCATGGATGTGCTCAGGACGGATGCCCATAACAACCTCGCGGCCAACGTATGCCAGAACCTCAGGCTTCAGACCCAGCGCATCGGGCAGCTGAATGGTAGCGTTCTCGTTCTCGTCACCGAAGGTGATATAGGTGTGGCCATCCTTGGAGGAAAGCTTGGAGCCTTCCAGCTTGTTCATGGAGGGAGAACCGATGAAGGTAGCAACGAACAGGTTTACAGGATTCTGATACAGCTCCTGAGGAGTTGCAACCTGCTGCATAATGCCGTCCTTCATAACAACGATACGGGAGCCCATGGTCATAGCCTCGGTCTGGTCATGGGTAACGTAAATGAAGGTAGTATCCAGCTTCTTATGAAGCTTGGTCAACTCAGAACGCATCTGCGCACGGAGCTTTGCGTCCAGGTTGGACAGAGGCTCGTCGAGCAGGAATACCTTGGGGTTACGAACGATTGCACGGCCCAGAGCAACACGCTGACGCTGACCACCGGACAGAGCAGCGGGCTTACGGTCAAGCAGATGCTCGATCTCCAGAATACGGGCAGCCTCTTCAACGCGGCGCTTGATCTCATCCTTGGGAGTCTTACGCAGCTTCAGACCGAAGGACATGTTCTCGTAAACGGTCATGTGCGGATACAGTGCATAGTTCTGGAACACCATTGCGATGTCTCTCTCCTTGGGAGGAACATCGTTGCAGAGCTTGCCGTCGATGTACAGCTCACCCTCGGAAATCTCCTCCAGACCGGCGATCATACGCAGGGTGGTGGACTTACCGCAGCCGGAAGGGCCGACGAGAATGATAAATTCCTTATCTTCGATTTCAAGGTTAAAGTCGGTGACCGCGATGACACCGCCTGCATATTTCTTATAAATATGCTTCATACTTACGCTGGACATAATATACCCCCATCTTTGCTTGTTTAAGATGTTGATATTCTAACACACGAAATACTGTCTGTATAGTATCCGATTTACCAAAGGTTTTCAAAAACCTTTGGTCATTCTGCCCATTGTACGAAAAAACAGTCGATAATCTGTGAAAATTCACAACAGATTGCTGATTTCCTCCGGGGTCAGCAGCCGGCACTCCCCTTTTTTCAGCGTTCCAAGCGTTAACGCTCCCTCCCGAATTCGCCGCAAATATTTCACCGGCTTGCCTCTGGAGGCCAGCATTCGCCGCACCTGATGGTATTTCCCCTCTTGCACGGTAACCAGACAGCCGCCTTCACAGCGTTCAAGTCCCGCAGGCCGGCACATGGTTCCGTCCTTTAACGCAATTCCCTCCGAAAATGCCTTCATGTCCTCCGCCGTCACCTCGCCGTCTGTTTCAGCGTAATATTCCTTTTCCACACAATGTCTGGGACTGGTAAGCCGATGCCCCAGCTCTCCGTCATTGGTAAACAGCAGCAGTCCTTCCGTCTCCTTATCCAGCCGCCCCACCGGGAACAGCTTCTGATATTCCGCCGGAAGCAGTTCCATCACCGTCTGATCTCTGGGGTCGCTGGTAGAGGTGACATAGCCCGAAGGCTTATGGAGCATCAGCACCACTGTTCCCAGCTGCCGAACCGTCGTACCGTCTGCGCAAACATCCTGCTCCGAGCTTACCTTCTGCTCCGGCTTTTTTACTACAGTGCCATCCACTGTCACCCGTCCCTGACGGATCATCGCTTTCACTTCGGTTCTGGTACCAAGTCCGGCATCCGCCAGAAATTTGTCCAGTCGCATCATATATTCTCCGCGCCTCCGTTCTAACCTGTCCTTCTCCGGAATATGCTGAATCAGAATCACGTTGCAGCCCTGATGCGGATCATACCGCTCTCAAAGAAAGGCAGGAGGAATCTATATGGTCATTTTAACCGCAAAGCTATCAAAAGGCAAGCTTATTGGCATTGTGGCTGCTGCGGCGGCGCTGCTGTTCCTTATTATCTTCCTTGCAAATCGTGGAACCGGCACCGCCATAGCGCCAGCTGCCGCCGAAAAACTCAGCACACCGGAAAGCCGTGAGGAGTTTCTCTCCTCTCTGGGCTACACCGTTGACAGTGAGCCAGACCGCACTCAGGAGGTTTTGATCCCCAAGGAGTGGAATGAGGTGTATGAGCAGTACGCCGCCGTGCAGTCCGCGCAGGGCTTCAAGCTTGCCAAATACAAGGGCAAGCGGGTCATGCAGTATGTATACCAAATCAAAAACTGGCCGGAGGAAAACACCGATCCCGTCTACGCTACATTGGTCTGCTATAAGGGGCGCCTGATTGCCGGGGAACTGACCAGAAGCGGCACCAACGGTTTTCTTCGTCCGCTGCTTTCTGCTTGAGTCTCTCCAAAAATTTTTGCGTGTCGGTTGACAGCGTGCCTCTGCCCTGCTATAATACTGCCAGAAACAGAATATCTGATGAACCATGTTTTCAGGGCAGGGTGCGCAGTATGATTTTCCGCTGCAATTCCCGACCGGCGGTGATGGCCTTTGGCTCAGTCCGCGAGCGCAGTATGTGCTGAACCGGTGAGATTCCGGTACCGACAGTAACTGGTTCGCCGATTTTGGCGACCTCAAGTCTGGATGAAAGAAGATGTGTCTCACACCTCCCTAGATTTGTGACACCTGAATGCACGGCAGCATTCAGGTGTTTTGTCAATTTTAAGGAGGTTTTTGTTATGACCAACACTGTATCATCCACCCGCACATCCTCGACGCATAAGATTGTGGTGACCGCCATGCTCTCTGCTGTGGCCTTCGCCCTGATGTTTATCGAGGTTCCCATTCCGGCGCTGATTCCTTCTTTTGTCAAAATGGATATTTCCGATCTTCCGGAGCTTCTGGGAGCGTTTGCGCTGGGGCCGGTTTACGGCGGCGTGATCTGCCTGCTGAAAAATCTTTTACACATTCTCATCAAGGGTACCAGCTCTGCAGGTGCCGGTGAACTGTGCAACTTCCTTCTGGGCGTGTTCTTTGTTGTCCCTGCCGGCGCACTGTATCGGAAGCTCAAGCCCAAGGACACCGCGCATATGACCCGTCAGGAGATCAAGTCCAAGGGACTGAAGGCCGCCATCATCGGCTCTCTGGTGGGTACCGTTGTCATGGCAGCTGCATCCGTTCCTCTGAACTACTTTGTCACCTATCCCATCTACGCCAAAATGTTCGGCGGCATGGAGCTGATCGTCAGCGCCTATCAGGCCATTCTCCCCTCTATGAAGAACCTGCTTCAGTGCCTGATTGTATTCAACATGCCCTTCACCTTTGTAAAGGGTCTGCTGGATGTTCTGCTGTGCCTTGTGATCTATAAGCCCCTGTCTCCCCTGCTGCATAAGTAAATCATCTTCTTATAGACCAAAACGGGTCGTACTGTGGATTTGCAGTACGACCCGTTTTTTTAATACTATTTTGAATCGGGCTCTAATAGCCGCTGCGCCTCCGGCTCTTCCAGCTGCTGCACCTCCCGGAGCTTCCGGTTGATGGCGCGGGTGCGTGTCCCCATCAGCGTGTCCAGATCTTTGCTGGTCTGCTGGAGATGCCCCTGCATTTTCGTCATGATATCCTCAAACTTGGAAAACTCCGTTTTGACTGCGCCAAGCACCTGCCATACCTCGCTGCTGCGCTTCTGAATTGCCAGCGTGCGGAAGCCCATTTGCAGGGAATTCAGCAGCGCCGCCATGGTGCTGGGGCCTGCGACATTGATGCCGTACTCCTTTTGCAGTGTCTCAATCATGCCCATGTTCACCACTTCCGCATACAGCCCCTCAAAGGGCAGAAACAGGATACCGAAATTCGTGGTATAGGGCGGCTCCACATATTTATCCCGAATGTCCCTGGCGCTCTTTTTCAGCACTGCTTCCAGCGCTTTTCTGGCTTCTGCCACCGCCTGAGCGCTGCCGGAAGCTGCCGCCTCCTGCAAATGCATATAGGTATCGCCGGGGAATTTGGAGTCAATGGGCAGATACACCCGCTCCCCATCGGTTCCCGGCAGCTTCACTGCAAACTCCACCCGCTCCCGTGAGCCGGGGATGGTCGTCACATTGGTGTCATACTGCTCCGGAGACAGGATTTCCTCCAGAATCGCACCCAACTGGATCTCGCCCAGAATGCCGCGGGTTTTTACCCCGGAAAGCACCTGCTTGAGGCCGCCCACATCGGATGCCAGATGCTGCATTTCGCCCAGTCCCTTATAGACCCGCTCCAGCTGCTGCGATACGCTCTGGAACGAGTCCGTAATCCTCTTTTGCAGGGTATCCTGAAGCTTTTCATCCACGGTTCTCCGGATTTCCTCCAGCTTTTTGGCGTTCTCCTGCCGCATCTCCTGCATGGCAGCGGTCATGCTCTGCCGCAGTGCCTCCAGCTTCTGCTCGTTCATCTGGTCCAGATGGGAGAGCCGCTGCTCCATTGTCTGCATCTGCTTTTCCATGGAGACGCTCATAGCCTCCTGCCGCGCCATCACATGCCGGTCGATCTCCCCCAGCTTTTCGCTCTGCTGCTGTGCTGCCGCTTCCTGACTTTGGCGCACGGCGGTCTTCATTGTCTCCATGCCGCTTTTCAGCTCGCCGCTCATGGTGCGGATATTCTCCCCCAGGCTGCCGGTCAGGGTCGCCATGCCGGTGTTCAGTCCCTGTCCCAGAGCACTCACCGTACCCACCACCGCAGTCTGGGTCTGCGCTGCCGAGGACTGCTCCTGCTGCCGCAGCCGAAGCTCCAGCTGCTCCAGCTGCCGTCTGGTCTGCTCCTGCGCAGCCTCCGGCTGCACCGTCTCCTGGAGCTGAGCCAGCCGCTGCTCCAGCCGTTCATTCTGCCGCTGCATGCTCCGCTGCCGCACGATTAAATAGATCACCGCCGCCAGCGCCGCTGTCAGCAGGATCAGAGTTATGACCTCCATATCCGCTCCTTATACCGTAAACCGCTGGGCTTCTATGCACCGTCCCGTATCCGTATCCACGGTAAACACCGCCCCCGACATGCTGCACAGCCCATCTGCCGCCTGATACCGGCTGTACAGACCGCCCCGGAATTTCTCAATGGACAGCTCCGGACGAATGCCGATCACCGACTGACTGGGGCCGGTCATTCCCAGATCGGTAATGTAGCCGGTTCCCTGAGGTAATACCTGCACATCCGCCGTAGGGACATGGGTATGGGTTCCCCAGACCGCCGTGACCCGTCCATCCAGCATATAGCCCATCGCCAGCTTTTCCGATGTCGCCTCAGCGTGAAAGTCCACCAGAATCACCTTTGCATCCTGTAGCTGGGGCAAAATCTTGTCAATCTGCAGAAACGGATTGTCTGGGCCAACATCCATATTCACACGCCCGATCAGATTCACCACGCCAATGGATCCGAGCTTGGAATCAAACACCCCCCATCCCCGACCCGGGTTCTGGGGCGCATAGTTCGCCGGGCGCAGAATGTAGGGGATATCGTCCAGATAGTTCAGAATGGAGCGCTGCCGGAACGCATGGTTCCCCAGCGTAATCACATCTGCGCCCGCATCCAGTATATCCTCCGCCTGCTGGGGCGTAAGCCCCACGTTGGAAGCATTTTCTCCATTGACCACAGTGAACGCCGCCTCATATTTCTTCCGCAGCACGGGCAGCTTTTTCCGCAGATAGGAAAGCCCCTGCGGTGCTACTACATCTCCAATTGCAAGAATATTCGCCTGCATCTTTCTTCTCCCTTCCCGCCCTTTGGCACAAGCAGTTCATTTCTCAACCATTATATCGCCTCCTGTTCCTGATTACAAGGAGAATCCAACGCGCTCCCGTCCCACCGGGAAGAATTTCGGACACAACGACGCCCCCCCAACGTCAGCGTGACATCAGGGACGTCGTTCATTGCCTAGCGTAAATATCCGCGTCTTACTTCAACGCCAAAGTGCTGGATTAGCAGCCGCAGCTGAGCATCGGTAATGGTTTGATTTCAGGAAAGATGCGCAATCTTCATATAAATCTCCGCCGCCTTTTCCGCCGTTTCGATCAGGCCAGGGCTTCGTCCAGCTCCCGTCCAGCACTGTAAAGACCACGCCGCGCCCAGGCCACCAGCCCCGCCGGTTTCATTGGTGCCGCAAAGCCTCCGGGGAAGATATGCTCCGTCTTTTTGGGGGACAGCATGGAGCATGTGTCTGGACGGGGCTTTTTAAAGTCGAGCTCCATCTCTGCCACATTTGATTCGCAATTTCATCCAAGCAAAAAAGCTCCCCGCCGGCTGCCGCCAGCAGGGAGCTTTCAACCAGATTTGTGCTTACTTGGCGTATTCCACAGCCTTGGTTTCGCGGATCAGGTTGACCTTGATCTGACCGGGGTACTCCAGTTCGTTCTCGATCTTCTTGGCAATATCCCGTGCCAAAAGGATCATGTTGTCCTCGGAGACCTCCTCCGGCTTGACCATGATCCGAACCTCACGTCCGGCCTGAATGGCGTATGCCTTTTCCACGCCGGGGAAGGAGCTTGTGAGCGCCTCCAGCTTTTCCAGACGCTTTACGTAGTTCTCTACGTTCTCACGCCGTGCGCCGGGACGTGCCGCGGAAATCGCATCCGCCGCCTGAACCAGGCAGGCAATGACGGTCTGCGGCTCCACATCGCCATGGTGCGCCTCGATGGCGTGTACCACTTGAGGGCTTTCCTTATACTTCTTTGCCAGCTCCACGCCCAATGCCACGTGGCTGCCCTCCATTTCATGATCCACGGATTTACCCAGATCATGGAGCAGACCGGCACGCTTGGCAACAGCAACGTCCTCGCCTAGCTCTGCCGCCATCAGGCCGCAGAGATGTGCCACCTCAATGGAGTGGTTGAGCACGTTCTGTCCATAGCTGGTACGGTATTTCTGCCGCCCCAGCAGCTTAATGAGCTCAGGATGCAGTCCATGAACGCCGGTTTCAAAGGTAGCGCGTTCGCCCTCCTGCTTGATGGTTTGTTCCACCTCACGGCGGGCCTTTTCTACCATGTTGTCAATGTGAGTCGGCTGAATACGACCGTCCGCAATCAGCTTTTCCAGTGCAATCCGTGCGATTTCCCGGCGAACCGGGTCAAAGCAGGACAGTGTGATTGCCTCCGGGGTGTCATCAATAATCAAATCAACGCCGGTTTTCGTCTCCAGCGCACGGATATTCCGCCCCTCGCGGCCGATAATCCGACCCTTCATTTCGTCGTTGGGCAGTGCCACAACAGAAATAGTTGCCTCGGCAGCATGGTCAGCCGCACAGCGCTGAATGGCAGTGGCAATGATCTCTCTGGCCTTTTGCTCAGCTTCATCCTTCAGCTGGGTCTGAACCTCCTTGATCTTCATGGCGGTTTCATGCCGTACCTCGGATTCCACATTTTTCAGCAGATAGTCCTTTGCCTCATCGGTGGACATGCCTGAGATCTTCTCCAGCATTTCCAGCTGCGCGCGCTTGATGTCGGAAACCTCCTCCTGCGTGGCAGCCACATTGGCAAGCCGCCGGGTCAGCTCCTCATCCTTGCGTTCATACTGTTCGGTCTTACGGTCGAGGGTTTCCTCCTTCTGCTGAAGGCGGCGCTCCTGCTTTTGAAGCTCGGAGCGGCGATCCTTGACCTCCTTATCATACTCGGTGCGGCTTCTGTGAATTTCCTCCTTGGCCTCAACCATCATCTCGCGCTTCTTGTTTTCCGCGCTTTTGATGGACTCGTTGATAATACGCTTGGCCTCTTCCTCTGCGCTGCCGATCTCCTTTTCCGCCGTGCGCTTGCGGTAATTCACCGCCACGGGGAACATGATTCCGGCGCCCACCAGAAGTCCCACCAAAGTCAAAATGACTTTTATCAGCATTCTCTCATCTACACCTCCTTGTCTATCATAATGATTTTGAGAAAAAAGCAACGGGTATCTCCGTCCCGCATCGGCGGGGCGGACAGTTTCTCCGTACTAATTCGCAATATACATTGTATAGCCTTGGTGTGAGTATGTCAAGAAAAATGAATAAAATGTTAAGAGATGCAGGAGTCTCCGAAGCACTCCGCCACAATATCTTGTGGTTTTATGCCGCCCAAATCGAACACACCGGCAGCAGGGAGTCCTTTCCCAACTGCCGGTGATGGCTTATTCGTCCAGATAATCCCCTACCGGGCTCTGGTTATACTGTTTTTTGATTCGCAGGATCACAGACCCATCCGTCTGCTGCTCCTCCGAAAGGATCCGGTACTTTGCCCCGCTGACCTCCAGCCGCTTCCGATAGGCCGCCACCTCGTCCTGTACCAGCCGCTGCGCCAACACCGGCTCCGTGCCCTCCTTCAGCAGAAAATGAAGTGTCTGGCAGATACATGCCGCCTTTATTCGTTTCATTTCTCCTCATCCTTTCAATAAAAAATAAGCAGCGAAGCGTTTTCCCGCTCCACTGCCTATATTTTATCGAAGCTCAGCAGTTTTTTTCAAAGGCGAACCCGCACAAAAAATACTTCTGCTTTTCTTGTGCAACCTGCGCATTGCGCCTGCTTATACCCGCAGCACCACCTGCGCAATATTGAAGTATAGCAGCATGGAAACCGAGTCCATGATCGTGGAGATCACCGGAGATGCCATGATCGCCGGGTCCACATGGATGAGCTTTGCCAGCATCGGGAGAAGACTGCCGATAAACTTTGCAATGATGATGATCAGGAACAGCGACAGCGTCACCACAATATTGGTTGCCAGCTCGCCGGGATAGGTCACCGCCAGTCGGGCAAAATTCACAATGCACAGCGCCGCACCGCAGAACATCGCCACCCGAAGCTCCTTAAAAGCCACCCGGAAGGCATCCTTTAGCTGGATATCGCCCACAGACATACCGCGGATAATCAGCGTGCTGGCCTGTGCGCCCGCGTTTCCCGCCGTGCCGGTGAGCATGGGCATACAGGTCACCAGCAGCGGAAACGCCACAAAGGCCGCCTCATAATGAGTGAGAATGCTGCCGGTAAACATGGCGGAGATCATCAGAAACATCAGCCAGACAATTCGGTTCTTCGCCAAGGTAAACACGCTGGTTTTCAGATACGGATGATCGGAGGGAGCGATTGCCGCCATCTTCTCCATATCCTCCGTGGCCTCTTCCTCGATAACGTCCATCACATCATCGGCGGTGATTATGCCCACCAGCCGATTCTCCTTATCCACCACCGGCATGGCAAGAAAGTCGTATTTCATCATGGTCTGCGCCGAGGTTTCCTTGTCATCCAGCGTCGATGCAGTGATGATATCCGTCTCCATGATGTCCTCAATGATGGTATCATCGGAGCTGAGGAGCATCTCCTTCACCGTCACAACACCCTCCAGTATGCGCTTATGGTTGGTCACATAGCAGGTATAGATCTGCTCGGACTCCTCCCCACGCTTTCGGATGCGGTCAATGGCCTCCAGCACCGTCATATCCTTATGGAGATCGAGAAACTCCGCCGTCATGATGCTGCCGGTGGAATCCTCCGGGTATTTGAGAAACTGATTGATGAGTTTTCTGGTTTCCGGCTTGGCATTTTTCAGCACACGCTTTACCACCATTGCCGGCATTTCCTCCAGCATGTCCACTGCGTCATCCACGAACAGATCCTCAATGATAGGGCCAATCTCCTGATCGGTGATAGCGGAGATGATATTCTGCTGGGTTTCCGGCTCCAACTCGGCAAATACATCGCTGGCCTGATCCTTGGGCAGAGTGCGGAAGCACGTAATCTGCTGCAGCGGTGTCAGCTGCTCCATGAACTCCGCAACATCCATCTCATTGGTGTCCGCAATGACCTCATGAAGCCTTGTAAACTGTTTTTCCTCCAGCAGCCGGTTCAACTCATCAATCAACTGCTGGGTATCTAATGTATTGTTCGACACAGGTATTTCCTCCTACTCTTTCAAAGTATAAGGAGAAGTGTCAGAACAAAAGATCATAGATTCCCTATCACCGTGCGCCGCAGCGCAGACTCCGAGGCAAGCGGCACAAGGGAACTGTGTCCTCTGCCCCGGTACTTCGTCCGCTGATATCCACTTGTCTTCCCCCTTTGTCCTTAACAATTTGTTTTTAGCATAGCACGAAATACCCCGAAAAGCAAGTTTTCATGTTATTTGGCAGCTGACATCTGTCCACCTCTTTACGGTGGCTCATTCATCTGCTATACTGGTGTTATCTTTACCAACAGGAGGGGCGATTATGCCCGATCAAAACACTTCATCCGGCGGCCATTCCCCTTTGCAGGAAGCGGGAAAAACACTGCTTCGCAGGCTGCTGCTGGCACTTACCCTTTTAACGCTTGTCAATCTGCTGCTCACCGCATCTCTTGCCGGGTTGATTGGCGGAATTCTTACGCTGATTATGGTCTGGGGCATCCGCAGAGGAGACTATGGGCTGCGAAAAGCGCTGGTGGTATTTCTCTTTCTCTATGCCGCCGTCAACCTTACGGTGCTGATTCTGTCCATCTTTCTTTCCGCTTCGGCGCATCCGCTGGCGCTCCTTTGGCTGGGGCTGTACTCTGTGGGGCTGATCCTCTGTGCCCTGCTGCTGCGCAGGCCCTCTGTCCGCGCATGGGTCGAGATTGCCCCGCAGCCCACGGAAAAAGAGAAGAAGATTCACTTTTTCCACGGCGGCTGGAGGGATCTGTAATAAATCGAGTAGGAGGGACTAAATAGCCCCGACCTCTCACACCACCGTGCATACCGTTCGGTACACGGCGGTTCAATCGCATAAGTGCAGAGACTCGTACCGGTCAAGGATGCTGTAGTATCCGGCCTGTGCGGGTCTTTCTTTTGAGATTGCCCGCTGCACATGGCCATTCTTGGCCATAAGTATTCCCGCCGCCGGGGGACTTCGGGACTTTCTCCCCAGAGAACGTGCGCTCGCCGGGCACACAGCAAAACAGCCCGGACAGGCAACTGTCCGGGCTGTCAGCTCCGCAGGACGCACATACTCCCGTCAGGAGAGTACAGAAGTGCGCCCTTTGTTCCAAGTTTTTTTCCTCGTAGGGGCTTGGGTCATTTTGTCACACAGCTGAGGGCAGGGCATGAACCGTGGTCTCTGCTTCCGAATTGCTTATGCGGTTTCCGATCTTTCAATCATTTTTCATACTTTGTCCAATCCGGGTCGTCGGTCAGTTTGGACCACTGTTCATGCACATCACCCTTGCGGTTGAAGTCGTGACTGTTGGTGGCCTCCTGTACCGCCAAATAGTACCATGCTCCCAGCTGGTTATCCGGCCAGATGTTCATGCCGTCCAGCAGATCATCCTCACTTTGCGGTAAACGGTTCAGTACACGGTTAATCATCGTCATAGCCTCGGCACGGGTGATATTATTATCTGGGCGGAAGGTGCCGTCTGTGTAGCCCAAAATCCAGCCCAGTGTGGCCGCACGCCCGATTTCCGCCTCGGCCCAGTGACCGGCAATATCCGCAAAATCACTGTCGCCGTTGCGCTTGGAGGTATCAAACCGTGCACAGATGGCCGCGAACTCGGCGCGGGTAATCGGAGCGTTCGGGTCGAAATGCTCTTGGGAGCGGCCTTTGACAATGCCCAGTTTTTCCATGGTGGAAATTGCGGTGTTGCACCACATTCCCTCGTGCACATCGGTAAAGGTATTGTCGGCTGTCAGGTTTTCCTCCCGAATGTCCTCTTTGAGCAGCCGGAAGAAAATCGAGGCCACCTCAGCTCGGCTGATGTTGTTCAGTGGGCGCACCGTGCCGTCTGTATAACCAATCACATAGGCAAAGTGATCCGCGCCATTCAGCCAGTCCGGTACGCCGGTTGGCTCCCAGCCAGCGTAAACCGTCTTATCGCTGGTCATCCTGATTTCCGTGATGCGCTCGGTCAGTTCCTCGTCGGCATACCAGCCGGTGAAAGTGTAGCCCTCACGGGTGGGCACCTTGTTCAGATCCACCGTAGTATTTCTTTGATACTGCTCGTCCTTGTACTCGATACCGCCATTGGAATCATA
>CAJKSU010000068.1 GCA_905202605.1 uncultured Eubacteriales bacterium | reverse complement strand
CCCCAACCCTCGGAACCGGAATCCGATGCTCTATCCATTGAGCCACTGGCGCATATGTTTTGTGCATGGATTATTATAGCACAAAACAGGAAAATTGCAAGAGCGAATTTTGAGAAATCCCGGCGAAAGCCCTTACTTTTTCACGCCGCAGCTGATCCCGGCGATGGACTCGTCATTTTTCACCCAATCCTCCACATCCACCACGGTAAACTCAGTGGGAGTATTGCGGATCACGACCTCGGCGATCCCGGCGTTGATGATATTCCTGCGGCACATGGAGCAGGAGGTGGTGTCACGGAGCAGCTCGCCGGAGGCGGCATCCCGACCACAGAGGTAGAGCGTAGCGCCGATGCACTCCCGGCGGGAGGCGGAGATAATGGCATTGGCCTCCGCGTGGACGGAGCGGCACAGCTCATAGCGCTCGCCGCTGGGGATTTCCAGCTGCTCCCGGACGCAATAGCCCAGCTCGTCGCAGTTGATCCGCCCTCTGGGGGCGCCGTTGTAGCCGGTGGCGATGATCTCATCATTGCGGACGATGATCGCGCCATAGTGGCGGCGGCGGCAGGTGGAGCGTTCCAGCACGGTCTGAGCAATATCGAGATAGTAATTTGTTTTATCAATACGTTCCATAGGGTACCTCCGAAGCGGGATAAGGTCGATTTATACCCGTATTATACCGATTTTGGGTTCAAGCTGCAAGTATTTTCTGTGCCTTCGGAAAAGATTGCGGGAAAGGTCGAAATGTGATAGGATAGGGAAAGAAATTGGAAAAATGAGCGGAAAATGAACGACGCTCGTTTGGTCAGGAGGATGAGCATGGAGGATGCGGTGCTGCTGGGGCTGCTGACCGGCCTGTTGATGGTCGCGGCAATTCTGAAAATACAGCTGAAAAAAAGACAGGGGACCCCATATGCCGCACCGTGGATGGTGCAGCTGTTTGTGTTCCCACTGCTCTGTCTGATCGCGCTGGGTGCGTATCTTTTGGGGCGGAAAAACTTTGTGATCCCCGTTATTCTGCTTGGAATTCTGGAGGAAATCCTCTGCTGGGGGATCCGGAAAGGGTCAAAATAACACCCCCGCCGTCAGCGTCTTGGAGCACTGGCGGCGTTTAGTGTCGGTATAGCTGGTATACCTGAAACGGTCAAAGGTGCTGTAAGCGCAAAAACAGGTTCGCTGCAAATGAAATGCAGCGAACCTGTTCATCATAATCAGAGAAGTGAATCAGCAGATCACATGGCTCCAGCCATAGGGATCTGCCACACGGCCCCACTGAATGCCGGTGAGGGTGTCATAGAGATCCTGTGCCACGGGGCCAATCTTGCCGCCGGAAACCACATAGTTCTCACCGCCGTAGCTCAGCTCGCCGATGGGGGAGATAACGGCAGCAGTGCCGGAGCCGAAGGCCTCCTCCAGAGAGCCGTCCTGTGCGGCGCCGATCAGCTCGTCTACGCTGAGCTTGCGCTCTTCTACCTCAAAGCCCTTATCCCGCAGAATCTGCAGGCAGCTCTTCCGGGTGATGCCGGGGAGGATGGAGCCATTGAGCGCAGGGGTGACGATCTTGCCGTTAATCTTAAACAGCACGTTCATTGCGCCGACCTCTTCGATGTACTTGCGCTCTACGCCGTCCAGCCAGAGAACCTGAGAGAAGCCCTTTTCCTCGGCACGCTCACCGGCACGCAGAGAGGCCGCATAGTTGCCGCCGCACTTGGTGAAGCCGGTGCCGCCGCGAACGGCACGGACATCGTCCTGCTCGATCATGATGTTGACAGGAGCCAGACCGGTTGCATAGTAGGGACCGACGGGGCTGAGGATGATGGCGAACTGATAGGTATGGGAAGCATGTACGCCGATGTGATTGTCGGAGGCAAAGATGAAGGGACGGATGTACAGAGAGGTGTTGGGCGCGGAGGGAACCCAGTCCTTTTCCAGAGTAACCAACTGCTTGACTGCCTCAACGCAGTAGTCCACATCGATCTCCGGGATGCTCATACGGATGCAGGAGTTGTTCATGCGCTTGAAGTTCTCCTCCGGGCGGAACAGGCGAATCCTGCCCTCAGCGTCCCGGTAGGCCTTCATGCCCTCAAAGATTTCCTGAGCATAGTGCAGCACCATGCAGGCAGGATCAATCTGGAAAGGAGCATAGGGGACAATCCGTCCGTCATGCCAGCCGTGCTCGGGATCATAGTTCATCAGGAACATATGGTCAGTCATAATGACGCCGAAGGGGATATCAGAGCCGACGGGCTTTTCTTTATAATGAGTCGTCAGCGTTACAGGGATTTTTTCCATTTTATATCAACCTCCATGGGATGAATTTATTTCTATTATATCAATCCGTATAGTCCCCTGCAAGAGAAAAATCAACAGTATTGGGCGGTTTTATCCAATATAATTCCGGCAATCTGCCGCTTTTCAGTAAAATCCCCCAGCCAGAAGGGGCTGGGGGAAGAATAGCATGAATTTTTATTCAACGGGGAGTGCGTCCAACCGGAGATCCTGCTCCTGCACCTCCTGTACATCGTCAAAGGCGGAGAGCATGGGCTTGACAACCTTACGATGGAGAATCCGATCCACATAGTTCTTGGTACACCTTGCCACCAAGGGGGAAAGTGCCAATACGCCGATCAGGTTAGGAAGCATCATCAGGCCGTTGAAGGTATCGGAAATATCCCATGCCAGCTGTGCTTTCATCATGGAGCCGGCCAGAACGATGGCACAGAAGATAATGCGGTAGGGAATCACTGCCTTGCTCCCAAGCAGGTAACGGCAGGCGGTGGCACCGTAGTGGCTCCAGCCCAGCACGGTAGAGTAGGCAAACAGCAGAATGGCGATGGCAACAAACGCCGCACCGGCAGGGCCAAAGACCATCCGGAAGGATTCACTCATCAGGGAGTTACTGCCCACAGCTTCTCCGGCGGTGGTAAGCATACCGGTTTCCAGATCCACAAGGCCGGAGGAAAGAATGGTAAGGGCGGTAAGCGTGCAGACCACGATGGTATCCGCAAAGACCTCAAAGATGCCCCACATGCCCTGACGAACCGGTTCCTTGACGTTGGAGCTGGAGTGAACCATCACCGAGGAGCCAAGACCGGCCTCATTGGAGAACACGCCGCGCTTAAAGCCCATTTTCATGGCGGTGGCGATGCCAGCGCCCACTGCGCCGCCCGCGGCGGATTGCAGGCTGAATGCGCCCTTGAAAATGGAAACGAAGACGGCAGGGACAGTAGTGATATGCATACCGATAATCACCAGCGTACCCAAAAGGTACAGAATGACCATAAAGGGAACGAGCTTTTCGGTAATGGTGGCAACACGCTTGAGGCCGCCGAGTATCACAGCGCCTACAGCGACCAGCAGAAAAATTCCAGTGGCAATGGTAGGGATGCCGAAGGCGGTATGGACATTGGAGACAATGGAGTTTACCTGACTCATATTGCCGATGCCAAAGGAGGCCAGAAGACAGAAGAAGGAGAACAGCGCTGCCAATACGGCGCCGAGGGTTTTACAGCCCTTTTTTGCACCAAGACCGTCCCGAAGGTAATACATGGCACCGCCATGCCATTCACCCTGATCGTCCTTCCGACGGAACAAAATGCCAAGAACATTTTCGGAGTAGTTGGTCATCATGCCGAAGAAGGCGATGAGCCACATCCAAAACACAGCGCCGGGACCGCCAACGGCGATGGCGCCTGCCACGCCAACGATATTGCCGGTGCCAACGGTAGCGGCCAGAGCCGTGCAGAGAGACTGAAACTGAGAGATGGTGCGATCCTGCGTATGACCGGTGACGTGCTTATCCTTGAAGATCGCACCAATGGTATTTTTCATCCAATGCGCGATATGACTGAGCTGGAAAAACTTCGTCAGGCAGGTCATCAATATGCCCACAAAGCCCAGCAGGATCAGCGCAGGCCAGCCCCAAACCACATTGTTAATGGCACTGTTAATGCGTGTGATGGTTTCAATCATGGTGGTATCACTCCTAACATATTTACCCCTGAATAACAAAAAATGCTGGGACGCATGATGGCGAATCCCAGCATCGATAAGCTCTGTCCTTTTGCCTGAGAGATTACAGCATGGCTGTTTGCCCCTTCGGCACCCGGTTTCGGGATTCTCCAGAGTGCAGGCTCCCAGACAGTCGCGGCGCTTCTGGCCGGTGCATTCTGCACATATTTTGTATGAGCCGATTGTAGCACGTAAAAAGGAAAAATGCAAGAAGAAAAATATAAAATTCATAAAATTTAGCGAAATGAAGTAAATGATCACAAAAAAACCTGTATTTGAAAAGAAATCTTCAAAAAATTCCGTCTGTATTGCAAAATACAGACGGAATTCCTGCAAAAATGAAGTTCTGTGAAGATTAATAACCAACAGCGGTAGAGCCGCCGTCGATGACGATCACCTGACCGGTGGTGTTCTCGCTGTACTCGCTGAGGAGATAAGCTGCCATACCGGCGATCTCCTCCGGGTCAGAGAGCCGACCGGTGGGAACGCCGGTGGTGGGGCCACCGGGGCCGGGACCGGGTGCGCCGGAACCGCCGGGGCCGGGCTTCCCTTCCTTCGGGATGTGAACGCCTGCGCCGCCGGAGAGCACGCCGCCGGGGGCAATGGCATTGACACGAATCCGGCTGGAGGCCCATTCAACGGCTGCCTGCATGGAGACGGAAACCACCGCGCCTTTGCTGGCGGAATACTGGGCGGAGCACATGGGCGGGGTCATGCCGCGAATGCCCGCCATGGATGCAATATTGACGATGGCGCCGAAGTTCTGGGGAATCATGGACTGTTTGACGCACTGCTGCATCATAAAGAACAGCCCCTTGGCGTTGGTGTTCATCACCCGATCCCACTCCTGGGGCGTGAGATCCACGCCGGGACCGCCTGCCATAATGCCGGCAGCCTGAATCAGGAAACGGATCTCGCCCAGTTCCTGACGGATCTTCTCCACCACGCCGGGAATTGCCTCTACATCAGAAACGTCCAGCGCGTAGGCATGGACATCGCCGGAATCCTTCAGCATGTCGGCTGCCATCTGGATTTTTTCTGCGTTCCGTCCAATCATGGCGACGGTTGCGCCGCTTTCAGCCATCAACTTGGCACAGGTGAAACCGATGCCGGAGCCTGCGCCGGTGACAACGCAGACCTGATGGTCAAATCGAATGTTCATGGAATGACCTCCTAAAGAGAGATACTTGCGTTAATATAGGATGCCGCATTTCCCCACAGTATAGACCATGGGGCGCAGCCCGTCGGGGTGGGAAATATCGCAGGGGGTGGGGGCAATCGAGCCGTCCAGTGCGCCGTCTACCGCAGCCAGCAGTGCGGAAATAACGGATAGGGAGACAGGGCAGGTGCCGTGGCAGGGATAAATGGTGTCAAAGCCGCCCAGTGTCATCAGTTTGACCAGACTGCTCCGGTATGTATGGATGTCCCGATGATCTCCGGAGAGGAATACCGGTCCATAGGAAAGCGTATCGCCGGAGAAAAGAATCCGGTTCTTGTGATCCAGCAGGCAGATGCTTCCGGGGGTGTGTCCCGGCGTTTCAATGACCTGAAGGACACGTCCACCAAGATCAAAGGAGGAAAGACCGGTGATGGGATGCAGGGTGCAGCTAAGCTCCGGACGGAACCGGCGAATGATGGGAAACTCTTCCGGATGGGCGTGAATATCCGGAAAATAATGATCTCCAGCGGTGTGATCACCGTCCCCATGGGTGTTCAAAACTACCAGAGGAAGCGGGGTGATTTCACGGATCAGCGCCGGAAGATCGCAAGGAGCTGCACCGGTGTCCAGCAGCATGGCGCGCTGCTGCCCCACAATGAGGAAGCAGCGGACCATTTCCTGCTCCAGCGACCAAACACCGGAACTGATCTTTTTAACGGTTGTGGTGGTTGGTTCCATGCGTAGAACCCTCCTGACAGATCAGAGTTTAAAGTAATCAACGCCAGCCTGGAAGATTGGCTGGTACTTGCTGCCGTAGATATTCCTGCCGACGAATTCACCGGCACGCTCGGTATGCCCCATCTTGCCCAGAACGCGTCCGTCCGGAGAGGTAATGCCCTCAATGGCAAGCATGGAGCCGTTGGGGTTATACTGAATGTCCATGGAAGGAACGCCGTTTAGATCGGTGTACTGGGTGGCAACCTGACCGTTCTGGATGAGCTGCTGCAGCATGGCGTCCGTTGCCACGAACCGACCCTCGCCGTGGGAGACAGGAATGTTGTGGAGATCGCCAACGCTGCAATGCATCAGCCATGGGGACTTCACAGAAGCCACGCGGGTGGTGCAATAGCGGCTCTGGTGCCGGCCAATCAGGTTGTAGGTCAGGGTGGGGCATTCTGCATCCATGGGGACAATCTCACCAAAGGGAACCAGACCCAGCTTAATGAGTGCCTGGAAGCCGTTGCAGATACCCAGCATCAGGCCGTCCCGCTGCTTGAGCAGATCGTGGATGGCATCGGACAGCTGAGGATTCCGGAAGAAGGAGGCGATGAACTTGCCGGAGCCGTCCGGCTCGTCGCCGCCGGAGAAGCCGCCGGGGAGAATCACCATCTGTGCGGAGCGAATCGCCTGCTCCATGGCGTCCGCCGTTTCGGCAAGGGCGCTGGCGGTGAGGTTCCGAACCACAATGATCTCCGGCTCGCCGCCGGACTTTGCTACGGCGCGGGCGGTGTCATATTCGCAGTTGGTGCCGGGGAAGACGGGAATTACGGCCTTGGGCTTTAAGTGCTTGTAGGCCGGAGCCTGCTGGGGACGCTGGTCATAGGAGATGGTGGGAACAGTTTCCTGAGTGCCGGCCTTCATGGGGAAGACAGACTCCAGCTTGTCCTCCCAGAGCTTCTCGTAATCGGCGATGGGAAGCTCTTCGCCCAGATTCAGTACAGGCTCCTCGGTGGTATAGCCCAGCAGCATGCCGATTTCCAGCGGCTCGTTGGCTTCCACCAGAATAGAGCCGTAGCTCTGGGTGAACAGCATATCTGCGTCCACGCCGTCTGCCAGACGGAAGCCCACCCGGTTGCCCAGACTCATCTTGAAGATGCCCTCGGCAGCGCCGCCGGCGGTCAGGGACCAACCGGAGAGCAGCTTGCCCTGCTCGGCAAGGGTATGCACCTGACGGAACATGGCTTTGGTACCGCCAAGATCCTGATAGCCGGGAGCGGTGAACAGGTAGACCGGATGACCAGAGCTCTTAAATTCGGGAGACAGCACCTTGCCGGCATTCTGGGCAGCAATGGCAAAGGAAACCAGCGTGGGGGGGACGTCCAGCTCATTAAAGGAGCCGGACATGGAGTCCTTGCCGCCGATAGCGGCAACGCCCAGACCGATTTGTGCGGTGAATGCGCCCAGCAGAGCGGCAAAGGGCTTGCCCCAGCGCTCCGGCTCAGTGCGGAGCCGCTCAAAATACTCCTGGAAGGTGAGATAGGCCGCATCGGGGTCGCAGCCGGCCGCTACCAGCTTGGAGACAGATTCAATGACTGCAGTGGCGGCGCCGGCAAACGGACTCTGAGAGGAGAGGGCGGGGTTAAAGCCGTAGCCCATCACAGAGCAGGTGGCGGTATCTCTGGTGCCGGAGGGCAGCAGAGCAGCCATAACCTGTGTGGGGGTGGACTGGTGACGTCCGCCGAAGGGCATCAGCACGGAGGCCGCGCCGATGGAGCCATCAAACCGCTCGGTCAGTCCCTGCTGGGAGCAGCAGTCCAGACTTTCCACCAGATGCTTGAGCTTTTCGGCAGCGGTTGCGCCGGGAATTTCGGCGGTGGGCTGGGGAAGTGTGGGGACGGCAACGGTGGTATGCTTATCGGCACCGTTGCTGGCGAGGAATTCACGGCTCAGATCCACAATGGCCTTTCCGTTCCAGCGGAGCACCATGCGGGGGCTTTCGGTGACGGTAGCCACCAGCGTCGCCTCCAGATTTTCGCGGCTGGCAGCAGCAAGAAATGCATCCACATGCTCCGGCGCCACGACAACAGCCATGCGCTCCTGAGACTCGGAGATGGCAAGCTCGGTGCCGTCCAGACCGTCATACTTCTTGGGAACGGCGTTCAGGTCAATGTCCAGACCGTCCGCCAGCTCGCCGATGGCTACGGATACGCCGCCTGCGCCGAAGTCGTTGCAGCGCTTGATCATCCGGGTCACCTGAGGATCCCGGAACAGGCGCTGGAGTTTCCGCTCTTCGGGAGCGTTGCCCTTCTGTACCTCGGCGGAGCAGGTCTCCAGAGAGGCGGAGGTATGGCTCTTGGAGGAGCCGGTTGCGCCGCCGCAGCCGTCGCGCCCGGTGCGGCCGCCCAGCAGGATCACCCGGTCGCCGGGGGCGGGGGTCAGGCGAATGACATTGGATGCGGGGGCAGCACCGACTACCGCGCCGATCTCCATGCGCTTTGCAATATAGCCGGGGTGATAGAACTCGTGAACCAGACCCGTGGCAAGACCGATCTGGTTGCCATAGGAGGAATAGCCCGCGGCGGCGGTGGTGGTGAGCTTCCGCTGGGGGAGCTTGCCGGGGAGCGTGTCGGAGATGGGAACCGTGGGATCACCGGCGCCGGTGACGCGCATGGCCTGGTAGACATAGCTTCTGCCGGACAGCGGGTCACGGATCGCACCGCCCACGCAGGTGGCAGCGCCGCCGAAGGGCTCAATCTCGGTGGGATGGTTGTGCGTCTCGTTCTTGAACATCAGCAGCCAGTCCTCGTCCTTGCCGTCCATGTCCGCGTTAATATGAACCGAGCAGGCGTTGATTTCCTCGGACTCATCCAGATGCTGGAGAATGCCGCGCTTCTTGAGGGTTTTGGCTGCCAGCGTACCCATGTCCATCAGGGTGATGGGGCGGGTCTTTGCCTTCTCACCGTAAACCTCCTGACGGCACTGGAGGTACAGATCATAGGCTGCCTTTACCTCGTCATCCTGAATGTCGGCCCGGTCGATATGGGTGGAAAATGTGGTGTGGCGGCAGTGGTCAGACCAGTAGGTGTCTACCACCTTCAGCTCCGTGATGGTAGGATCTCGGTGCGCTTCGTTCTTGAAATAATTCTGGAAGAACAGCAGGTCATCCACGTCCATGGCAAGTCCGTACTGGTCGATCAGGGGAGCAAGCGCATCCTGATCCAGCGTGGTAAATCCGGTCAGGGTGGCAACCTCGGTGGGGATGGCATAGGTTTGCTCCAAGCTCTGGGGCTTTTCCAGACTGGCCTCACGGCTCTCCACCGGGTTAATGACATATTCCTTGATGCGGGTCAGTTCCTCAGGGGCGATGTTGCCATAGAGGGCATAGACCTTGGCGGCAGACACCAGCGGCCGCTCACCGCAGGTGAGAATACCAATACATTGGGCGCAGGAATCCGCTCGCTGATCGTATTGACCGGGGAGCGCTTCCACGGCAAATACGGTGCAGTTGCCCAGCTCCGGCATTTCCTCATCATAGCAGTCGTCTACCATCGGTTCGGAGAACACGGTCTCCCGTGCCTTGGCGTAGATTTCTGGAGTCAGCCCCTGCGCATCATAGCGGCAGAGAATTCGGAGCTGACGAAGACCGGAGATGCCCAGCTGATCCTTGAGATCCCGGAGAAGACTTCCTGCTTCCACCTGAAAGCCCTGACGCTTCTCGGTATAGCAGCGATAAACCTGATTCATTGTTTGAACCTCCATTTTCCTGTCGAGTGTCATTGTACAGAAATGTTTTCCACTTGATAAAAGAGATTGCCCGGAGCGGGATTCAACCCTGAGATCACGCCGCGGGTGGCAAAAACGGCATTGTTTTCAAAAAGAATGGGACAGAGATAACCCTGATCCATAACGTACTGATAGAGATCATATCGGTTTCCACTGTTTTCCAGAGAATGGTCAAACAGCGTCTCCAGCGTGCTGTCCGTTTGGAGCAGACCATAATTCAGATCGCCGCCGGGAAGCAGAAGGGAGCGGAGATCCAAATCCGGGCTGAGGGATACGTCAGCATAAAACAGATCATAATTTCCGGCATTCAGTGTATAGAGAAATTGATCCTCGTCCAGCGTCTTGATGGTGACGGAAAAGCCCACGTCCGTGAGATATTCCGCTGCCTGCTTTGCCGCAGAATAACGCCCCAGATTTCCCGCAAGCACAATCATGGTCAACGGATTATAGGTGGTATCGGGAACCAGCAGCGTTTCGTAGGCGTCGGCCTCATCGTCACCCTCTGTGGCTGCGGTGGTATCCGGCGCGGCGGTTTCCTCCGGGGTGTCCTCCTCTACCGTGCTGTCTGCGGGGTCAGTATCCTTGACATTCCGCTGTGCGCCGGGGCCGCCGGTAAGCCGCGGATCGTCCTCCGGCAGAGAAAACGCAGAGGAATCCAGCAGCTGCTCCAGCGCAGACTCGGCGTCATAGGCGTAGTTTTGCGCCAGCGCTTCGTCATACAGGGAACTGACCACCGGAACCGGCAGGGCAGCCGGATCGGCAAAGTTATGATAGACCGATTCGGCAATGCTGCTGCGGTCAATGGCGCGGATGATCGCAGTGCGAATCTCCTTGTAGACGCAAAGACCGCCGTTGGTATTGAAGCCAATGTACTGCATGACGGCATTGGGGCTATTCCACAGCTCGTAGTCACAGTGGAAGGCGGCAGCGGTAGAGGAAAGCGGGTCGTTGTAGACAAAATCCACAGCGCCGATTTCAAATTTATCCCGCGTGTCCTCGGCGGAGGCACTGGAATAGAGCATTACCTTCTGGAACTGTACGGTATCTGCACCCTGCCACCAGTTCTGATCCAGCACCAGTGTTTCACCGGTGTGGATAAATGGACCGGTTCCCGCCGGCTCGGCAGAAGAGGTGCTGAGATTCGGAATGATGGGGAAATTCAACAGACAGGGGAGACGATCATTGGGATTATTCATATGGATCACCACGGTATCCCCTGAAGTGGCCTCATAGGAGAAAATATCCCCAAAGCGCTCCTGATACAGCTCCGATGCAGCGGCCTGAGCAAAGGAATAGATGACATCCGCCGCAGTCAGCGCCGCTCCATTGGAAAAATAAGCGTTTTTCAGCGTTATGGTATAAGTAAGGCCATCGTCACTGACCGAATAATCCTCACAGAGTACCGGCTCGGCATCATAGGCTGGCGTAAGGGTAAACAGCCCCTGATAGATCAGCTGCATCACCGCCTGATTCTCCATACTCTTGCAGGAATAGGGATCCCAGCCATAGCTGCCGTTGTAGGGCATGGTGATTACACCGGCGGCGGTCTGCGCTTCCACCGCGGAATCTGTCTCGGCGGTGCTGCCCGGCGTTACGCCAAAGGCGGAGGATGCTGCGTCTTGCTGTGCCTCCTTGGCACCGCAGCCGCTCAGCAGAGAAAGCAGCATACATGCAGCAAGCAGACCACAGCGTACCCGGCGGCTCATGGCTGGCCTCCGGCAACAATGATTGCGCCCAGAGAGCCGCGATGATCCCTGTGCTTCCGTGCCGACCAGAACAGGTCGGGAGCACAGGCGGTACACAGGGGGCTGGTGTCCATATGCTCCGCAACTACGCCTGCCTTTTGAAGAAACAGCCGGTTGAGATATTTGAGATCCACGTGGTATTTCTCTCCGGTTTTTCGAATGGCGGGCGCGGCATCATCTCCCAGCGCAGCAACCATCGCCTGCGGAACATCCTCGTCTGTTTCAAAGCAGCATGGAGAGATGCAGGGGCCAAGGGCAGCACGGATGTTGTTGGGGTCACAGCCATAGGCTTCCGTCATGGCGGAGACGGTTTTCCCGGCGATGCCCAGTGCGGTGCCGCGCCAGCCTGCGTGACAGGCTCCAACAGCTCCGGTGACCGGATCCTCCAGAAGAATCGTGCCGCAGTCTGCGGAGAATACTACAAGGGCGGTGCCGGGAACATTGGTGATAAGACCGTCTGCCTCATAATCTGTATGGGCATACAGCCCCTTTCCCCAGTCGCCTTCGGTGCAAAGCCGCACGGCATCCCCGTGTACCTGCACCGCCTGCACGGTTTTTCGGGGATTAAAGCCAATGGCATCCCCCAGAATTTCATAGTTTTTCAGTACGTTTTCCCGACTGTCACCACGGGACAGCCCCAGATTCATGGAGGCAAGATGTCCGGTGCTGACGCCCCCCAGACGGGTGGTAAACCCATGGGGGGATGCAATCAGGTCACTTTGGTAGCAGAGGAGCGTCCCCCTGCGGAGATCATGAAAGCTCATAGGGCCTCCTCAGGATTCCGTGTTTTTCCCTGCTGCCATATCCTTATCCAGACAGCAGTTTTTATATTTCTTCCCGGAGCCGCAGGGGCAGGGGTCATTACGGCCAACCTTGATCTTCTTCTTCATGGGTGCTTTCTTGACGGATTTGTCGTCTCCGGCACCGGCAGCGGTGACCTTGGCGACCTTCTCACGTTTCAGCGGCTCGTTCCGCTGAATGCGGAAGAGGAACAGACGGCGGGTAGTCTCCTCCTGAATGGAGCGGTTCATGGCCTCAAACATGGCGTAGCCCTCGCGCTTATATTCCACCAGAGGATCACTCTGACCATAGGCGCGGAGGACAATGCCCTGACGGAGATCCTGCATGGCGTCGATCTGATCCATCCAGTATTCATCTACCACGCGGAGGGTGATAACACGCTCGGCCTCACGCATCAGGGGTGCGCCATAGGCGGCTTCCTTCACGGAATAGACCTGATCCGCCAGCGCCATCAGTTTGTCCAGCAGGGTGTCGGCGGTGAGGGCGGAAAGTTCCTGATCGTCCGGATGATAAGCGCCCTTGGGGAAGTACAGACCTTCCATGTTCTTGAGAATCTCCTGAAGCGCATCCCGATCCTCCAGATAGCCCTTCTCACCCATGACGGAGTGAATATGGCACCATGGCTTAATTTACAATGCTCCTTTAGTACAGCACATCGCCCATTCACA
>CAJKSU010000067.1 GCA_905202605.1 uncultured Eubacteriales bacterium | reverse complement strand
CATGGAACCTCCATGTGATCGAAGGTACTGCCCCGGAAGCGTTTGCGAAGCTGCCGATGCCGGATGCAGTATTTGTGGGCGGCAGCGGCGGACAGCTGCGGGAAATCCTGAATGCGGCAGTGCAGAAAAATCCGCAGGTCAGAATCTGCGTCAGCGCCATTGCGCTGGAAACGCTGCAGGGAGCCGTTTCGGCATTAGAGCAGCTGGGCTATGCCCCGGAGGTGACGCAGCTTTCGGTGAGCCGGACAAGGGCAGCCGGAAGCCTGCATCTTCTGATGGCGCAGAACCCGGTGTTCCTGATTACGGGGGAACGGACATGAAACGCTTTATGATCGCCGCCATGAGCAGCGGCAGCGGGAAAACGGTTATGACCTGCGGCCTGATGCGGGCGTTTTCCCGGCGGGGAATGACGGTGGAAGGGTTTAAGTGCGGCCCGGACTACATTGACCCCATGTTTCACCGACAGGTATTGGGGGTTCCAAGCCGGAACCTGGATCTCTATTTGCAGGGTGAGGCCGGTGTGGCACGGACGCTCCGCAAGCAGCAGGGGCAGCTGGCAATTCTGGAGGGGGCTATGGGCTTTTATGACGGCCTAAGCGGCACCACAGAGGCCAGCGCGTGGGCAGTGGCGGATGTCCAGAACATCCCGGTGGTGCTGGTGGTACGTCCCGGCGGCAGCAGTATTACCTTGGCGGCGCAGCTTCGGGGCATGATGGAATTCCGGCAGCCCAGCCATATTGCGGGGCTGCTGCTGACGGACTGCAAGCCCATGCTCTATGCGCATCTGCGCCCGATTCTGGAACGGGAAACGGGACTGCCGGTGCTGGGCTATTTGCCCCCTATGGAGGCGGCGCAAATCCCGTCCCGGCATTTGGGGCTGGTGACGGCGGAGGAAATCAAAAATCTATCGGAGCGCTTTGACGCCATTGCGGCAGAGCTGGAGCAGCATGTGAATCTTTCGGCATTGCTGGAGTTGGCAGCCGATGCAGAGAAATCCGAAACGGTGGAGAAATCATGCAAAATTTCTCACCCCTGCCGCATTGCGGTGGCCATGGACGAGGCGTTTTCCTTCTATTATCAGGACAATCTGGACGAGCTGGAAAAGGCCGGGGCGGAGCTTTGCTATTTCAGTCCTATACATGATTTATCCCTGCCGGAAGCGGACGGCCTGTATCTGGGCGGCGGCTATCCGGAATTATATCTCCCGCAGCTGTCAGAAAATGATGCCATGCGGGCGGGAATCCTGCATGCCATTCAGGATGGAATGCCCACGGTGGCGGAGTGCGGCGGCTTCCTCTATCTCCAGAGTGCGCTGAAGGATGAAACGGGAACGCCTTGGCCCATGGTGGGGGCGCTGCCCGGAACCGGCTATGGGACGGAGCGCCTGCAGCGGTTTGGCTATCTGACCCTGACGGGGGAAACAGATTCCCTGCTGCTGCGGGCGGGGGAGCCGGTTCCTGCCCATGAGTTCCACTATTGGGACAGCACAGACTGCGGCACGGCGCTGACGGCGAAAAAAGCAAATGGAAGAACATGGTGCTGCGGGTTTGCCGGAAAACGTCTCTATGCGGCGTTTCCGCATTTCCATTGGGGCGGTGAGATTCCCATGGCGGAGCGGTTTGTTCGGGCGGCGGAGACATATCGAGAGGAGCGGCGGCATGGAGCTTGACGAGATCATTGCTGAAATCTCCGGTATCTCGGAGGAACAGAGAACAGCGGCACGGCAGCGCTGGAACACGCTGGCAAAGCCCTTGGGCAGCCTTGGGGTACTGGAGGAAAATATCGCTAAAATTGCTGCGCTGACCGGGAAAAATCCTGTTTCGCTGAACCGGCGAACGCTTTTGGTATTTTGCAGCGATAATGGCGTAGTGGCACGTGGAATCAGTCAGTCGGATGCGGCGGTGACCGCGGCGGTGGCGGCGGCGCTGGGACAGGGCGACAGCACGGTGAATTTCATGGCAAGGGCGGCGCACTGCGAGGTTATGCCCATTGATATCGGCATGCAATTCCCAACCCCCGGCGGCGTGTATGCGCAGAAGCTGATGCCGGGGACAAACGACATGTTTTATGTAAGCGCCATGTCCCGCCATACCTGCATCCGAGCCATTGAAGCCGGTATGGCGCTGGCACGGCAGCAGGCGCAGGCCGGCACGGACATTCTCCTGCTGGGTGAAATGGGCATCGGCAACACCACCACCTCTGCGGCGGTGGCAAGCGTCCTGCTGGGGCGGCCCGCCGAGACGCTTGCGGGACGGGGCGCTGGGCTGTCAGATGAAGGCTTGCAGCGGAAAATCCGTGTGATAGCGCATGCCATCGATGTAAATCATCCAAATCCGGCGGATCCCATCGACATACTCAGCAAGGTGGGCGGTCTGGATCTGGCGGCGCTGTGCGGCGTGTGTCTGGGCGGGATAAAATACCGTGTGCCGGTGCTGCTGGACGGGGTGATCACCAACACGGCGGCACTGTGCGCCCTGCGGCTCTGCCCTGCGGTAAGGGATGCACTGATCGCGTCTCATGTGTCCCGGGAGCCTGCGGCAAGGCTGCTGCTGGAAGCGCTGGAGCTGGAGCCTTGCATCTCGGCTGGACTGCATTTAGGCGAAGGCAGCGGCGCAATGCTGGCTCTGCCGATGCTGGATCAGGCGCTGGCAGTTTACAACAGCGGACATACATTTGATGCGCTGGGCATTGACGCCTATGTACCGCAGTAAGGAGAACACTATGTTTACATTCATCCTCGGCGGAAGCGCCAGTGGAAAAAGTGAATATGCTGAGGGACGGGTGTTATTGCTGCCCGGTCAGCGCGTCTACATTGCCACCCTGGAGCCATGGGACGATGAGTGCCAAAAGAGGATCCGGAAGCATCAGAACGCACGCGCCCAGCGGGGCTTTCTGACGCTGGAATGCTATCGTGGGCTGGATCATCTTGCGGTGCCGGAAAACTCCAATGTCCTGCTGGACGGCCTTGGCAATCTGGTGGCGGGAGAGCTGTACAGCGCGGAGGGGCGGGGAACCGATGCGATTCTGGCGGGGGTGGAACACCTGCTGAAGCAGTGCAGGCACCTGACCATTGTGGCCGATGAGGTATTTTCCGGGGGCAGCGACTATGCCGGAGATACTCTCCGCTATCTCCGGGAGATGGGAAGGCTCCACCGGGATTTGGCGCGGCGCGCGAATCGGGTGGTGGAGGTCGTCTGCGGTATCCCCAATGTATTAAAGGAGGCGGAGATATGATACTGCTGGAAACCGCTGCGGTGGCATTTTCGATGTTTTCCGCAATCCCTATGCCACAGTTTGTGTGGAATGAAAAGAACATGCGCTATGCCCTGTGTGCGTTCCCGCTGATCGGCGCTGTGATCGGGGGTGTATGCTGGGGGGCATGGAAGCTCTGCGGACTGTTGGCGCTGCCAGCCCTGCTGCGGGGAGCAATCCTGACGCTGATCCCGGTGCTGATTACCGGGGGAATTCATCTGGACGGCTACAGCGACACCTGTGATGCGCTGGCGAGCCACGCTCCGCAGGAAAAGAAGCAGGAGATTTTAAAGGATCCCCATGTGGGTTCCTTTGCAGTGATCCGAATCTGCGGGTATTTTGTCATGACCCTTGCCCTGTGGACATCCTTGAAATCCTATCCATGGGCTGCTGCTGGGCTGGGCTTCTGCATGAGCCGGACGTTGTCCGGGCTGGCGGTGGCAGCCTTCCCGATGGCGAAAAATACGGGGCTGGCGCACACCTTTGCTCAGGCAGCGGATAAAAAACGGGTCAGAACCATCCTGATTATTCTGGATGTGATCCTGTGCGCAGGCATGTGCCTGTGCGGAATTCCGGGCATTATGATGACACTGACGGCTCATGGGGCGTTCGGCTGGTACTACCATATGAGCAGGAAGCAGTTTGGCGGGCTGTCCGGCGACTTGGCGGGGTGGTTCCTCCAGACGGCGGAGCTATGGATGCTGCTGGTTCTGACTGCGGCACAGTATGTGGAGGTGCTGATATGATCTTTGTAACAGGCCCACTGTTTGCGGGAAAAGAGGAAACCATCTGCAAGTGTCTGGGATGGAGCCGGGAGGATTTCCAGAAGCACGGCATCCGGGATGTGCAGGAGTTGGCGGGAAAGGCTGAGGATCTCACGGCGCTGGCGGAGCAGCTTACGCAAAAGGCGGTGGTAATCGCCACAGAGATGGGCGGCGGCATCGTACCCATGGACGCAGGGGAGCGCCATAACCGGGAGCAGGCGGGGCGGCTGGCCTGCCTGCTGGCGGAGCGGGCGGATACCGTGGTTCGGGTGTGCTGCGGAATCCCGCAGGTACTCAAGGGGGAGCTTCCATGAGGCTGGAGCTGATCCGTCACGGAGAAACCGTGCTGCAGCGAGAGCACCGGTATCAGGGAATCACCGATGCACCCCTGAGCCGGGTGGGGCGGGAGCGGCTCCATGCAGCAGACGTTATGCCGGAGCATGTGGTGGTAACGCCCCTGCGGCGAACAAAGGAGACGGCGGAGCTGCTGTTTCCGGGGATAAAGCAGCTGGAGATCCCGGCGCTGGGCGAGATGAACTTCGGCAGCTTTGAAGGGAAGAACTATCTGGAAATGGAGCATGACCCGGACTATCGGGCATGGGTGGATGGCATGTGTCTGGGGCGCTGCCCCGGCGGCGAGTCCAAGGCAGAATATGTCCGGCGGGTGACAGAGGCGTTTGTCCAGCTGATGAAACGGGCGCTGGAGGAACAGTGGAAGGATTGCGTGATCGTAGCCCATGGGGGAACGCAGATGGCGCTGCTGGAGCAGTTTGCTGTGGAGAAACGGGACTACTATGCCTGGCAGCTCCCCTGCGGACATGGCTACCGGCTGGACGCATCCCAGTGGCAGTCACGCCATTGCCTCAAGGTGCTGGGGCAGACAGATTATACGGGGGGAGAAGCATGAAAATCGTATACGGGGCAATTTTGAGCTTCCTGCTGGATCTGCTGCTGGGAGATCCCACATGGATGCCCCATCCAGTGGTGTATATGGGGAAATGCATTACCTGGCTGGAAAAATTTCTCCGGAAAACGCTGCCGGATACGGAAAAAGGGCTGCTCTGGGGCGGGCGAATATTGACCTTCTGTCTGCCGGTGGGGACGCTGCTGATTTCCGGCGGCGCGATCTGGCTGCTGGGAAAGCTGCATCCCCTGCTGGGCTTCCTGCTGGGGGTGCTCTGGGGCTGGCAGGCGCTTGCCATGCGGGATCTCAAAAAGGAGAGCAAAAACGTCTATCAGAAGCTCACCGGAGATACCATCGAAAACGCCCGGCTGGCGGTAGCCAGAATTGTAGGCCGGGACACCCAGAACCTCAGCCCGGAGGGGGTGACCAAAGCGGCGGTGGAAACCGTGGCGGAGAACTTCTCTGACGGCGTGGTCGCACCCATGGTCTACCTGCTGCTGGGCGGTGCGCCGCTGGCGCTGCTTTATAAGGCTATCAATACCATGGACAGTATGGTGGGCTATAAAAATGAGAAGTACCTCTATTTTGGCAGAGCCGCCGCGAAGCTGGACGATATTGCGAACTATCTTCCGTCCCGGCTTTCGGCGCTGCTGCTGATCGCCGCGGCCTTCTTCTGCCGGGAAAACGTGAAAAACGCATGGAAGATCTGGCGGCGGGATCGGCGAAACCATGCCAGTCCCAACTCTGCCCAGACCGAAGCGGTGATGGCGGGGGCATTGATGGTACAGCTGGCGGGGCCGGCGTGGTATTTTGGCGAATACTATGACAAGCCTACCATTGGCGACCCGCTGCGCCCGGTGGAGCCGAGGGACATTCTGCGGGCAAACCGAATGCTCTATTGGGGCGGTTTTTTGAGCCTGATCCTGCTCTGCGGGCTTCGGGGGCTGATTTGCACATTACTATGACTGGGGGAAACACAATGGAATGGGGACATGGCGGCGATGTGAAGGGTTATACGCTGCAATACGGGAAAAGACCGCTGGATTTCTCTGCAAATGTCAGTCCGCTCGGCATGCCGGAGGGGGTGAAGCGGGCGGTAACGGCGTCCCTTGAACAGGGCGCAGAATATCCCGACCCCATGTGCCGGGCACTGCGGCAGGCGCTGGGGGAGCATTTGCGGCTTCCGGCGGATTGGATCCTCTGCGGCAGCGGCGCTTCTGACCTGCTGTTCCGGCTGGCCATGGCGGTAAAGCCCCAACGGGCATTGCTGACGGCTCCGGCATTTTCGGAGTATGAGGCGGCGCTCCGGCTGCACGGCTGCCATGTGGAGCGCTTCCTGCTGACGGAGGAAAACGGTTTTTGTCTGGGGGAGGATTTTATCACCCGGATCACGCCGGATACGGACCTCATTTTCCTGTGCCAGCCCAACAATCCCACCGGCGTTACGACGGAGCGGACGCTTTTGCTGCGAATCTTGGAACGGTGCCGGGAAACCGGAACGCTTCTGGCACTGGATGAATGTTTTCTCGACTTTGTGGAAGCGCCGGAGGAGCTGAGTATGCAGGGCGTTTTGGCGGGAAATCCGCTGGTGATCTTCCGGGCGTTTACAAAGTTCTATGGTATGGCGGGACTGCGGCTGGGCTATTGCCTGAGTGCCGACCAAACGCTGCTGGAGCGCATGAGTCAGGCGGGGCCGCCATGGGCAGTATCCTCGGCGGCACAGGCGGCGGGCATTGCGGCGCTGGCGGAAAAGGAATATGGGGAAAAGCTTCGCAGTCTGATTTTTTTGCAGCGTCCGCAGCTGCTGCGGGAACTGGAGAACTGCGGGTGTCGGGTGATTCCCGGCGTGGCGAACTATCTGCTCTTTTATTATCCGGATGCCATGTTGGGAAAGAAAATGCGGCAAAAGGGCGTAATGCTCCGGGACTGCCGGAATTATCATGGCTTGGAGCCGGGCTGGTACCGGGTGGCGGTACGCACAGAAGCGGAGAATTTGCGGCTCCTTGCGGTGCTGAAGGAGGTGACCGGAGGATGAAACGGAAGCTTATGATTCAGGGAACCATGTCCGGTGCGGGAAAAAGTCTGCTGGTAACGGCGCTGTGCCGGATCTTCCGACAGGACGGCTGGTCGGTGGCACCTTTTAAGAGCCAAAACATGGCACTCAACAGCTTTGTCACGGCGGACGGAAAGGAAATGGGCCGGGCGCAGGTACTCCAAGCTCAGGCGGCAGGGAAAGCACCGGATGTGCGGATGAATCCCATTTTGCTCAAGCCCTCCAGTGATGTGGGCAGTCAGGTGATTGTAAACGGTGAGGTGCGGGGCGACTATCGGGCGAAGGACTATTTTAAGATGAAGCGGCAGCTGATCCCGGACATCCTTTCTGCTTATCATAGTCTGGAAGAGGAAAACGATATCCTTGTCATCGAAGGGGCGGGCAGCCCTGCGGAGATCAATTTGAAGGCCGATGACATTGTCAATATGGGGCTGGCAAAGCTGGTGGATGCGCCGGTGCTGCTGGTGGGGGACATTGATCCCGGCGGCGTATTTGCACAGATCTATGGCACGGTGGCGCTGCTGGAGCCGGATGAGCGGAAGCGCATTGCCGGAACCATCATCAACAAATTCCGGGGAGATGTCGCTCTGCTCCAGCCGGGGCTTTCCATGCTGGAGGAGCTGACCGGCGTTCCGGTGCTGGGCGTGGTGCCGTATATGCGGGTGGAGCTGGATGACGAGGACTCCCAAGCGCCCAGACTACAGAAAACAGCAGGGCAGGGGCGAATTGATATTGCGGTGATTCGTCTGCCCCACATTTCTAATTTTACAGATTTTGCACCCTTGGAGCTGCATCCGGAGCTGAGCGTCCGATATGTGAATCGGGAAAAAGAGCTTGGAACGCCGGATATTGTGATACTTCCCGGCACCAAGAACACCATGGGGGATCTCAGCTGGCTGCGGCAGAACGGGCTGGAGACGTCCATCCGGCGGCTGCATGGCGCGAGTGTGCCGGTATTGGGCATTTGCGGCGGCTATCAGATGCTGGGAGAAAAGCTCAGCGACCCGGAGGGCGTGGAGCATGGGGGCAGCATGCGCGGAATGGAATTGCTCCCAGCCCAAACGGTGTTTACACCGGAGAAAATACTCACCCAGACAACGGCAACGGTCAGTGCCTTTGGAAATGCAAAGGTGCAGGGCTATCAGATCCACATGGGGCGGACGGATACCGGCGCATTGCCGCCCTTCTGCCGGCTCCCGGACGGGAGCACTGACGGCGCGGTACAGGATGGGGTGTTCGGCACGTATCTCCACGGACTGTTTGATTCCGGTGAGCTGACCGCGGCGCTGGCGGACTGGCTGCTTACCCGGAAGGGACTGGCGAAAGCAGATGTAGCGCTGGAAAGCCATCAGGACTATCAGGAAAAGCAGATTGACATTCTGGCGGATGCGGTACGGAGAAGCCTTGATATGGACGCAATCTACCGGATCATGGAGGAATATCAGCATGGATAAGGGACTTGTGCATCTCTATTATGGAACGGGAAAGGGAAAAACCACAGCTGCCATGGGGCTTGCGCTTCGGGCGCTGGGCAACGGCATGCGGGTGGTTGTGGTGCAGTTCCTGAAAAACGGAACCAGCGGTGAACTGGAACCGCTCCGAACGCTGGGGGCCACGGTGCTTTCCGGACAGCCGGGGGCAAAGTTCACATTTCAGATGAACGATGAGGAAAAAGCGCAGGCAGCTCAGGCGCATAACGAACGGCTGGAGGAAGCACTGACCCTGCCCTGCGAGCTCCTGATTCTGGATGAGATCTGTGCGGCACGGCAGAGCGGCATGCTGGATGAAGCGCTGGCAAGGCGGGCGGTGCTGGAGCGCCCGGCAGGCAGGGAAGTGGTGCTGACCGGGCGTGCGCCGGAGCGGTGGATGCTGGACGCCGCCGATTATATCACGGAAATGCAGGCGCAGCGCCATCCCTATGTCCATGGGATCGCCGCCAGAAGGGGGATCGAGTTCTGATGGAGCATACTCGGCCTGCGGACATTGAAAAAAGAAGCATGGAGATCATCACGGCGGAGCTGGAAGCGCGGCACATTGTACTGCCGGAGGAGAATGCAGCGGTCATCAAGCGGGTGATTCATACCACGGCGGATTTTGACTATACGGAGCATCTGGTGTTCACCCCCGGCGCAGTGCGGAAGGGGATCGAGGCGCTGCGAGGGGGCAAATCCGTTGTTACCGACACGAACATGGCGCTGGCAGGAGTCAGTAAGCCGGGAATAAAAAAGTTGGGCGGACAGGCGGTCTGCTTTATGGCGGATCCGGAGGTGGCCGCGGAGGCAAAGCGGAGAGGGACGACACGGGCTGTGATCTCTGCGGAAAAGGCGGCGCGGGAGATTCCGGACTGCGTTTATGCCGTGGGCAATGCGCCGACAGCACTGCTTGAAATTGTCCGTCAAATGGAAAAGAATTTCTGCCCGGCGCTGGTAATCGGCGTACCGGTTGGCTTCGTAAACGTGGTGGAGGCCAAGGAAGCGCTTCTGCACGCCTGCCGGGAACGGGAAATCCCCGCTATCATTGCCATGGGCAGAAAAGGCGGAAGCACCGTGGCGGCGGCAATCCTCAATGCGCTGATTTATCAGGCAGCCCAGTTACAGGAGCCGGAACGGCGCGGCTGGTAAGCGGACAGAAAGGAAACCCGCACTCTGACAGTGATTTTGTCAGGGTGCGGGTATTTGTATAGAGGGGAGAAGCGGCGGTGTTACTTCTGCCAATGACGCAGCAGCGGCACTACGGCCTCCATATGCGCCCGAACCTGCTCCGCAGGCCAGCTTTCACTTGCCATATGCGCAACGCAGAAATCAATCAGCTGCTCTTTGCTGGTGTATGTAAATGCGCCATCGACATAACACCACTTGCAGTAGTCCTCGTTAAAGGAGTGATCTGGCTCCTTGCTGATGGTGGAATCGTCGAGGGGCATTCCACAGCATTGGCAGACCAGCTGCCGGGGAGAGCCAAGCAGGGTGTTGATCGAAACGTCAAAGAATGCGGAAAGCAGCTTCAGCGTTTCTACATTTGGGGTTGTGTCACCGTTTTCCCAGCGAGACACCGCCTGCCTTGTCACAAATACCTGCTCCGCCAGTTCATCCTGAGACAGCCCGCGCTCTGTTCGCAGGTGGTATAAAATATCCTTCGTATCCATGGGGAACACCTCCTGTATGTAACTGTAGCATAAAATCTGTCTGCGGACAAGCAACCGCCAGTTGCGTAGCGGAGGTGCGTTCAAGAAACACTATTCAATATTTTTCAGCTTATCATAGAGATCATTAAACGACTTTGCCCCGCGGCATCTTCCGTAAGAAAATTCCCGATTCTCACCGAATTCCAGCAAAAAGCATTTCGCAAGCTCTTCAACGGTCTGCTCCAGCGTCATAAAGAACTGCTGATAGGCAAAGTTGCTTGCGGCGGAGCCTTCTTCAAAGCAGTTTGCAATCAGTGATTCCGTTACCTGATCCAGTGGATACATCTTAATGTGCATCAGCTCGTGGAGGATAATCTCTTCAAGATTTTCCTGAGCAGGGTTCAGAGTATTCAGAAGCAAAATGGCTTTTCTGTCATCGCAGTCGATCTTGAAATCGCCGGTTTTCGGCCAAGTTGGGTCTTCTACAAATTCCAGCGTCACATCCCATGCGGGGGTGATCCGCAGCTTTTGAATATAGGTTTCAAATAATGCGGTAAGCTTTTCCTGATCCATGGTGGTTCCTCCTTTGCGCCGACATACCTGTGCGCACTATTATACATAATGGCGGCACATGCCGCAAGAGTTTATTTATCACACGATTTCGGCTGGCTTGCACGCTGTCCATGCTGTACGGCTACGGCAGTCGGGAAACTTTCGAGGAGCAGACAGAGTGGCAGAAGTGCATGGAGCCAATACTGTTTCCGGAACAGCGGTTTTGAAGAGTAAAAACCCAAATCGCTAAAACCTGAAAGACGTGATGCTCCATCCAATCCCAAAAACCTGAGCCATGGGATACAGGCAGCGGACCACTCCATGGCGAGCTGCCAGCCTGCTCTGGAACCACGGGAAACTGCGTTGACTTTACCGCTATGGAACGATATAATAGCACCAATTGACTGTTTGCGATAATCCTTGAGAGGTGACTTGATTGAAGAAATCTCGTAAGCTGAACAGCGGGCATCGACGCCCCATCAAGCTGTCGGCTTTTGGAACGGTGCTGGTGCTGGTCTGTACCTGCGTCCTGTTTACACTGACGGTGCTGATGATCCAGCCGGGAATGCTGTCCGATACGCTCCGAGCATTCTGGAGCGATAAGCTGCTGATCCCGCTGAATGTCTTTCCGGTGTGCGTGGTCATTGTGCTGTGCTACTGCTTGACCGGCAATGCATTCTCCGCGGCGGGAATCGGCGGGCTGATTGTAAATCTGCTATCTTATGTAAACTTAATCAAAACAGACTGCCGCAATGATCCTTTTGTCCCTGCAGACTGTGGACTCATCCGGGAGGCAGTGAATGCGGCGGGAGAGTATAACCTGAATCTCCATTGGGGTATCGTGGTTATAATGCTTATGATGAGTGCAGTGTGCTTCCTGCTGGCATGGTTTACCGAGGCAAAAAAGCCCCGCTGGTATGTGCGGGGCGCAATGGCACTGGCGCTGATTGCAGTGTTCGGGGTAAGCATGGCGAAGGTATACCAGAATACGGAGCTTTACAACCAGCGGGGAACGGAAATCGAGGGGCTGACGAAGAGCAATGTGCCGGAGGTGTTCCGGCTGTGCGGCTTTCCCTATTGCTTTCTGCACAATTACAATTTATATTCTATTGAAAAGCCGAAGGGATACCAGAAAGCTCAGGTGGAGGAATGGATCCAGTCGGACGACCAGAGCTATTCCCAGCCGGAGGTACAGCCCAATATCATCTTTGTGATGTGCGAGGCCTACAGCGATCTGGCGGACGAGGATGTATTTGAATACACCGAGGAGGACAATCCTCTTCACGGCTTCCATGTACTTGCGGAGTCGCCGCGGGCCAGAAGCGGACATATTGCGGTGAGCAATTTTGGCGCGGGAACCGCCAATACGGAGTTTGACGTATTGACCGGGATCCAGACGAATATGGTGTCGCCCACGAATATTTCTTCCTTCCGGGTGCTGCATAAGTCCATCAATGCACTGCCATGGGACTATCAGCAGGCGGGGTATTCCACGCTGTTCACCCATCCGGGCTACAGCTGGTTCTATAACCGGGAGAACGTCTATCAGTTCCTTGGAATGGAGAAACGTATCTTTGATGAATCCTATACCCAGAAGGATCGGAAGGGCACCATGATTTCGGATGATGCCTTTGCCGAGCATCTGATCGGGGAGCTGGATCAGCGCCTTGGCGGAGAGCAGCCCCTGTTTGCCTATGGGGTGACGATCCAGAACCACCAGTCCTATCCCTATGCCAAGTATGGCTTTGAACCGGAGAAGCCGCCAATCAGCGCGACCATTTCCGACGACGCCATGGAGACGCTGTCCGTCTACATGGAGGGCGTTCGGGATTCCACGGCGATGCTGACAAAGCTCTGCGAATATCTCGACAGCCGGGAGGAGCCGGTGCTGCTGGTGTTCTACGGCGATCACCGGCCTACACTGGGGCAGGATTACAGCGTTTATCGGGAGCTGGGCGTTCCGATTGGGGAGGATGACACGTGGGAACATGTGCTGAAAACTTATGAGACACCCTATTTGATCTGGGCCAACGAGGCCTATGCGCCCTACTGCGATTTTGATGCGCTGGAGCTGCCGGGAACCATCAGCTCCAGCTATTTGGGGGCGGCGGTGTATGAGCTGACCGGCATGAGCGGGATGGATCCCTATTTTGACACGCTCAATTCTCTGCGCCGAAGCCTGCCGGTGATAAATCATGACGTGTATCTGGATACTGCGGGCAATGTCATTGCGGAGCTGAGCAAGGAGCAGTAGAATCA
>CAJKSU010000066.1 GCA_905202605.1 uncultured Eubacteriales bacterium | reverse complement strand
GGCAGTATGAAGCGTCTTGTGATTTTTTTCCTGGTGCTGGCCATGACAGCACTCAGCGGATGCGGCGGCAGCGACGAATATGCCAAGGGGCTGCACCATGCCGAGCTTCAGGTGGAAAACTACGGCACCATTACCATAGAGCTGGATGCGGATACGGCGCCAATCACGGTGGCGAACTTCTGCAAGCTGGCAAAGGACGGGTTCTATGACGGGCTGACCTTCCACCGAATTATGGACGGCTTTATGATTCAGGGCGGTGACCCGAAGGGCGACGGCTCCGGCGGAGCGGATCAGACCATCAAGGGGGAGTTCTCTCAGAACGGTGTGGAGAATAATATTTCTCATCTCCGGGGGACGGTATCCATGGCGCGCTCGAATGACTATGACAGTGCCAGCAGCCAGTTCTTTATTGTCCAGTCCGACTCCACATTCTTAGACGGGCAGTATGCGGGCTTTGGCCATGTGACCTCCGGAATGGAGATTGTGGATCAAATCTGCAGAGATACGCCGGTGGAGGACGGAAACGGTACGGTTTCATGGTGGAACCAGCCAAAGATTACGTCCATTCGGATTCTGGACTAACTGAATTATCGTTTATGACACAAAGAGGTGTCTCTGAGAAATCAGAGGCGCCTTTTCGCATTTTACAGAGAAAGTAGAAACAGAAAGGTCGTGCAGCAGATGAAGCTATTTATGCAGCAGAATGGATTTTCGTGGGGAGCGCCCATGCAGCTCTGGGACAAGGGCGGGCATACCCGTTATACTGTTACGGGCGATGCCTATTCGCTGGGAAAGCGGCTGCATATTCACGATCTGGCAGGTCGGGAAGCGGTGTATGTCCATCAGCGAATCCCCTCCATGTTCCCGCACTACGAGATCGAGGTCTACGGCAAGCCGATGGGCTGCGTGACGAAGGATCTCACGTTCCTGCGCCCGAAATACACCATGGCGGAGATGGGCTGGGAGGTCAGCGGCACGACAGGGATATTCGACTATGAGCTGACGTGGCAGAACTCTGTTGTAGCGGCAAACCGTCCAGTACAGGGGGAAAAGGGGAGACTGTTTTTCATGGAATTCTATGACCGGACGGCGGAGTTGGCGGCGCTTGGTGTGCTTCTGACCATCAACTGCATCCTGGCACCCCAGGAATCCCGGCGGCTTGGCTGATTTCCCACGATTTTTTCAGATTTCTGCGGGAAAATTCGTTACAAAAGGTTGACATTTTGCCATCCTTTCCTGTATAATAATCGTTGCCTGTCCACGGGACGGCATTACTATGGCAAGCTGCAGCATATCCTGCTGTCGAGCATAATAATTCAGGAGGTGTATACAAATGACGAAGCGTACCTATCAGCCCAAGAAGCTCCATGGCCAGAAAGTTCATGGCTTCAGAAAGAGAATGGCTACCAGAAACGGCCGCAAGGTTCTTTCCCGTCGCCGCAACAAGGGCAGAAACAGACTCAGCTACTGATTCGCCCGTCCTTACACCGTTGATGCCGATAAATTTGGGGTGAATGGAGCAATCTGTTCGCCCCATACGTTTATGGCGCATGATCTCATTTTGATGGAAGGGCAGTACCATGGAATCCACACGTTCCCTTAAACAGAATCATCTGTTCCGACGACTGTACCAGAAGGGAAAATCCGCTTCCGGTCACTGCGTGGTGGTCTATTGCCGGAAAAACGGACTTCCCTACAACCGGCTTGGCTTGACCGCCGGCACAAAGCTCGGTCACGCCGTGGTACGCAACCGTATTCGCCGCCGCATCCGGGAGGCCTACCGCCTGTCGGAGCAGTCCTATGTGCTGGGCTATGACATTGTTGTTGTGGCGCGGCATCGTGCGGTGGATGCCAGCTATCAGGAGATTGCTCAGTGCCTTGCGCATCAGATGTCCAAGCTTGGACTCATCAGAAAGGAGCGGACGGATGAAGCGGCTGATGCTGTTTCTGATCCGGTTCTACCGGAGTAAGATTTCTCCTCTGTTTCCGCCCCGCTGCCGTTTTACGCCCACCTGCTCCGCATATGCCATGGAGGCCATTGAAAAATACGGCGCAGTGAAGGGCGGCTTTTTAACGGCAAAACGGCTTCTTCGGTGCAACCCTTTTTACAAAGGGGACTACTTTGACCCGGTTCCATAGAACCGGAAAGCATGTTACGACCGGAGGTAATGAATGAAAACTATCCTCATCCCCTTTGCCTGGCTGCTGCGGACGCTGTATCAGGTCACCGGCAACTATGGCGTAGCGCTGATCCTGTTTTCCCTGCTTACCAAGGTGATTCTTCTGCCCTTTAACGCCAAGAGCAAAAAGAGCATGATGAAGACCTCGCGCCTTGGCCCCAAGCTCAAAGAGCTGGAGAAAAAGTATGGTGACGACAAGCTGAAGTATCAGCAGGAGGTTTCCAACCTCTATAAAAAGGAAAACGTCAGCCCCACCGGCGGCTGCCTGTGGTCGCTGCTGCCTCTGATTCTGCTGATGGCTCTGTATTATGTTATCCGTCAGCCTATGACCTATCTGATGGGGCTGTCTGCCGATCAGATTACGCAGATCTCCGATCTCCTCACCGGGACTCTGGGCATTGACCTTTCTGCCACCAATAAGGCCTATCAGGAGATCATCATTGCGCAGCATGTGCATCAGAATATTGATGCTATTCGGGCGATTGTTCCGAATATTCTTGACATCGACTTCTCCTTCCTGGGTGTAAACCTCGCAACGATTCCGTCTATTGGATGGATTCTGAAGGGGCCGTATACGCTGGCGGGCTTTGGTCTGTGGATCATCCCCATTCTGTCCGCACTGGCGAACTTTGCGTCCTCCAAGATTTCTCAGGCACTCAACGGCTCCGTTGCCACCAACGATAAGGGAGAGAAGGACGCCGATGCCGCAGCAGCGGTCAATCAGAGCATGAAGACCATGCTGATCATCATGCCGCTGTTTTCCCTGTGGATTGGCTTCTCTATGCCGGCCTCCATGTGTATCTACTGGATCGCACAGGCAGTGTTCAGTACCCTGTTTGACGGCCTGCTGACCATTCATTATAAGAAGGTCTATGACGCAGAGGACGAGATCAAGCGGGAAAAGGCGGCGGAAGAGGCTGCCATTGAAGCGGAAAAGGAAGCGCGCCGCGCTGAGCGCCGTGCAGCCAACCCGGATGGCATTGCCAACCCCAATACCAGCCGCCGCAAGGTGAGAAAGCAGCAGAAGGCTGCGGAAAGCACGGAATTTGCCGGTCTGGGCAAGCTCTCAGAGGAGCAGAAGGAGGACATCCGCCAGAAGGCTCTGGAAAAGGAGCAGGCTAAGGGCGGGCTGTCCGGTGATCCCAATCGTCCCTACTGCCGTGGACGAGCCTACGACCCGAGCCGTTACGGGAAGAAGAATGCATCCCAGCAGCAGATTGCTGCGCAGGAGCCGCAGGAGGATTCCCAGCAGAGTGCAGATTCTGACGATTCTCAGTAACTGCCTGCGGGCAGTCCCACATAAAGGAGCGCATATCTATGTTCAAATCAATTGAAGCTACCGGCAAGACCCTGGATCTGGCCATTCAGGCTGGCCTCACAAAGCTCCAGATGGACCGGGACAGCGTCTCTGTAGAAGTGTTGGAGCAGCCTCGTTCCGGCTTCTTTGGCATCGGCGCTACCCCTGCAAAGGTAAAGCTCACCTATGAAGTTCCGGATCCTGTTCCGGAGAAAAAGCCGGAGCCTGTTCCGGCACCAAAGGCGGAGGCAAAGCCTCAGCCGAAGCCCCAGCCCAAACCCCAGCCAAAGCCCGCACCGGCCCCTAAGGCAGAGCCTGCGCCGGCAGAGGCAACCAAGCCCGCACCCAAGCCTCATGCCCCCGCACCGGAGGGCAGCGTTGAGGCACGGATCGAGACGTTTATGAAGGGTCTGCTGGAGCATATGGGTTCTGACGCAGTACCCGTAGCCACCAAGTCCGGAGATGACACCTATTCTGTTGAGCTGCAGGGCAGCGCACTGGGCATGCTCATTGGACGCCGGGGCGATACGCTGGACGCGATCCAACATATCACCAACTACGCAGTGAACCATGGTCAGGGCAAGCGTGTCCGGATCAATGTGGATGCGGAGAACTACCGGAAAAAGCGGGAGGAATCTCTGGTCCGGCTGGCAAATAAGGTGGCTGGCAAGGTGGTTCGTTCCCGCCGGAACATCACGCTGGAGCCGATGAACGCCTATGAGCGCCATGTAATCCATGCGGCGCTGCAGGATTACCCGGACGTTACCACTTACTCCACCGGCACAGAGCCGGGCCGGAGAATCGTGGTTGCCTACAGCAAATACCGCAGCGTTCCCACCGAGGAATAAGCAGTAAAATACCGTACAGTCCAAGCGGGCTGTACGGTATTTTTGCATACAGAATAGAATGTCAGCGAACGCCGCTGGCGGTATAATAGGTGCCGGTGGCACTGCATACGGTCTTTTCCGGAGCGCCCTCCAGCCAGCCGCGGGCGGCAGCATAGGCCATGGTTCTGCCGCAGGACAGGCAGGTGGCTTCCACAAACAGCCGTTTCCCGGTGGAGATGGGACGCTCGTAGGAGACATTCATGCTGATGGTGGGGGTAATGAACTCCCCGGAGCAGTAGAAGGTCAGGATGCCCATGGCGATATCCATCGCCCCGGCCACAGCGCCGCCGTGCATGACGCCCATGGGATTCCGCATGGCGTCGGTTACAGGAAAGGACAGCAGCAGGTTTTTTGCTTCAAAGCTGCAGGCTTCAAACCGGTTCTGCATAAATACGTTAAAGCTGGGGCCGCGCTGATCCGTTTCGGCGTTAAGACGGTCACTGAATTTTTGGCAGGACAACTCCATGCCTGCCTGAGAGAAGAGTTCTGGTTCCATGATATCCTCCGCATTTTTTAGCACTATTCTACAATATCACGGCGGAAAATGCAACAAAAGAACCAAGAGCAACACTGCATAATGCGTCTGCGGATTTTGGCGGCTCTTTTCCCCACCAATTCCTCGCCAAATCTCCTTGCCGAATGATGCGGTATTGCCTAAGAAAACGGACGCACCGGAAATTCGTGATCCGATGCGTCCGAGTATTACGGAAAACAGGAATGGTCAGCCCCCGCTGCGCTTTTCCTGAAGCTGACGGGAAAGTTCTCCCAAGGAGACGGCAATAATCTCATTTTTCACGATGATATTATCCGGCACCTTCAGATGTACCGGGGCAAAGTTCCAAATCGCCTGAATGCCACCCTCCAGAAGCTTGTCACAGACCTCCTGCGCATGGGGCGCGGGGACGGTAATGATGCCGATGTGAACCTTCATCCGCCGACATAGGCTGCTCATGCGCTTGATGGAGAGAATAGGACGTCCGCCTACCTCACGGCCCACCAGAGACTCGTCCGCATCAAAGGCGGCAATTACATCCACGCCGTACTCAGAGTAGTTGGTGTAGCTGAGCAGCGCTCTGCCCAACTGGCCGGCACCTACGATCACGGCGTTGGAGATATCGTCATAGCCCAGAGCATGTTCGACCTGCGCCATCAGCGCCTTCACGTCGTAGCACTCTCCGGGGGCACGGTTCGCACCGCAGCTGCTGAGGTCATGGCGCACCTGACTGGGGCTGACCTTTACCACCTGACCGATCTCATCGGCGGTCACGGCGGTATGCCCCTCGTGTGCCTCGGATTTCAGCATGATTAAATATTGCGGCAGCCGTTGCAGGGTGCCCTGAGAAAGCGCAGCAATCATTGAATAAGCCTCCTATGTATCAGTTGATGTTGAGATCAGGACAGCAGCGCACCAGAGATCAGGTCGCTGGGAATGCCGTACTCGGCCTTCAAGGCCTGACAAATCGCACCCCGGACAAAGTTGGCGATGAACATCCCTTTCATGACCATATCATACAGGGGGACGCCGGGGCCGGCAACACATTTTTCCTCGCTGATGGCTTCAAATCCGGCGACATATCCGGCGTCGGTTTCCAGAACCTTGGCCTTCAGCGCCGCATAGTCCTCTATATCATATTTTTTGGGTTCGGCGCCAGGACCGCCGGGACCACCGGGACCACCGGGGCCACCGGGGCCACCGGGACCACCGGGGCCACCAGGACCACCGGGGCCTTCATCCTTCAGCATATTCAGGCTCATACCCAGTGTGCCGGCCATGCGATCCAGCGCACCGTGGATGGAGCCAAAGGTGTAGTTGGTGCCGACATTGGCCTTCCGCTGCTCATCGGTGAGCGTATCCAGCAGAGCAAAAAGCTTCTGGTTCTGGAGCTGGTTGAACTTGGCGATGACAATCATTGCATCTTTCATAGGTATTACCTCCTTCGTTTCAGATAAAACGCCAGTTTATTTTACCTTATCGCATTATATCATGGGGAGGGGAAAAACGCACTGTTCAATTTTCATATTCATCGCCCAGATGACCTTGCTACCGGATGATTTTCTTGGCCTTGAGATACCGTTCCTCCTCGGAGAAGATGCAGCCGCAGTATTTCTGCATGTAAAAGCCCTTTTCCCGCGCCTTTTCCTGCCCCTCCTTGAAATACGGGCGGAAATCCCGATAGAGGAACTGTACGCCGAAGCGGTTGGCAGCGTCCTGCGCGATTTCCTGCATGGCCTCATGGCGCTGATAGGGGCTGATAAACAGGGAGGAGGTAAAAGCGTCATAGCCGTTCTCCTTGGCGAATTTTGCGGTTTCCCCCAGCCGCATCTCATAGCATTTCATGCAGCGCCCGTCAATATCCGAAGCAACCTCCCGGATGAAGGGACGCAGGGCATAGTCGTTTTTCTCAATGAGCTTTAGTCCGATCTCCTGAGCGTAATCCCGCAGACAGTTCCGGCGGGAACGATACTCTGTAAAGGGGTGGATGTTGGGGTTATACCAGAAGCCCTCTGGCTCCAGACCATCACCGCGGAGCGTTTCAATACACATCAGACTGCACGGCGCACAGCAGATGTGGAGCAATAGTTTCATTTTGACACCTCCAAACATATTGTACATCAAACAGACCGTATTGAAAAGAGGGAAAAATGGGCTGTTTTGTGGAGAAATTGTGTACGTTGCAGGTGGGATGCTTTACTTTTTGCACATTTGTGCTATAATGAATACAATACATTTTGTAGGTTGCGGGGAATGAAACTTCCATTCCGGCAATCAGGAGGGTTCCACTATGGCACAGGATGTTGTACGATTTGAATCGCTGTTTTCTGCACCGACGGAAAAACAGGCGGTGGCACCGACCCTTATTCGGCCCGGACATGAAACACCGCCGAAAGGTGGATCCGGTGCGCCGATGGTAATGAAGGACAGCTATCAGGATCTGGAACGCAAATACCGGCATCGCACCTATCAGGCACAGGAGCTGATGGTGGAAAAAATGCTGAGAGGGCATTTGGTGCAGTCTGAGGCACTGGAGCGAAAGCTCAATATGTTTGAACTGCACTTTGAGTGGACTCATTTCATGGTGGTGCTGGTGCGTCCGGCGAGCAGGGAAAACAGCTTTGCGGATTATGCCAGCGACATTCGGGACGGCGGTCAGGTGGGGCTGATTGTCTCCTCTATTTTCTCCGAGCTTCTGGGAGAGCATTATGGCTGTTATCCCGCCAATCTGGATGACCGCTATGCATTTTTACTGAACTTTTCCGTGAATGACGAGATGGAGGTATCCACTGCGGTGGGCGCGATCTGCCGGGATGCGGTGAAGTTCATCAAGGACAACTTCTGTCTGGATTTACGGGTCTGTGTCAGCGGAAGCTGCGATAGCCTGTATGCGCTCCATGAGTGCTTCCGCGAAACGGATATGGTATCTGGAGATATGAATACTGTCTATGTGGATGATGTATGCGTCCGTGCCGAGGGCGGAAAGATCGCGGGAACCCGCCGCCCGGAGCCGTCCATTGAAAAGCAGTACCTCAACGCTCTGGTCACCCAGGACTTCCAGACAGCGCTGGAGCTGACGCTGGAACGGGTACATAGCCTGTATATGGAGGATGGAAAGCCAAATCTGGATCGGGTCAAGATGTTCCTGAATATGCGTCTCCATACCACCGGAAATGTGCTGGCGGCACCCATGGACGGAATGGGCGAGGACGGACGGAAGCTGGGCGACGATTTTATGCGGCTTGACCAGTGCAATACCATTGACGAGGTGGAAAAGTCGCTGACGCGGATATTCAGCAAGCTGGACAGCCACTTCAATGTTGCATCTGCCGACTATACCGGAACCACAGGAAAGGTCATTCATCTCATCAGCAAAAAGTATATGGAGCCGGATCTGTCGGTGGAGATGATTTGCGACTGTCTCGGCAAGTCCCGGAGCTATCTCAGCCGCATGTTCAAGGAGAATACCGGCATGAACTTGCTGGACTACCTCCATACCACCCGGCTGACCGAAGCCAAAAAATTGCTTAATGAGACGGAGCTTGGCATCTCAGAGATTGCTTCCAAGGTTGGCTATTACTCTGGCTGGACGCTGGCTCGCGTGTTTAAGCGCTATGAGGGCATTACGCCTACGGCCTATCGCAAAGCTTTTTGCAACAGCCACGAGGAATAATGGAACGTCTTCACAAAACCTCCACATTTTCGTTGCAAAACCTTCATATTTCTGCTATAATCACCTCTGGAGAAAATTCCAGAGGTGATTTTTATGGATGGATATCAGCGGATCAGCCGCTATAAGTCCCATCTGATGGGGATGGCAGTGATGGTAGTGGTCTATGGACACCTGCTGTATTATCATAGCTGGCTCAAGAATTATGAGGATCTCAACTTCACAATCTGGTATACCCTTGGTTCAGTGGAGATGTTTATGTTTATTTCCGGCTTTGGCATCTACCATTCGCTGAAAAAGAACCGAGATTCCTATACCTTCTATCGAAGGAGGCTTTCCCGGCTGCTGCCATCGTTCCTGCCGGTGATGCTTGCGTGGTGTGCGGCGGGTATGCTGATGCGGGATATGACTGTGGGTCAGGCGCTGGGCAATCTGACGGGGCTTGGCTGGTGGTTTCAGCAGAAGCAGCAGTTTAACTGGTATGTTCCTGCGATTCTGGTGCTGTATCTGCTGTCCCCGCTGTTTTTTGACTGCATCGAGCGGATGGGGAAGAAAAGCGTATGGGTTTTTCCGGCGCTCTTTATCGTCATTATGGCGGGCTGGGGTTCCAACCTCCTGATGGCGGTAACCCGGTTCCCAACGTATTTCCTGGGCATGTATTTTGGCGCACGGTTTTATGAGGGGCGGAAGGTAACCCGAAAGCAGGTGTGGGTTTGGACGATCGTGGCGTTGGTTGCCATGGCAATTGTCCCCTACTTCTTCCTGATCGGACGGAAATACCTCTGGAATTACGGCATGTACTGGATTCTGTTCTTTTTCTCTACGCCTGCGACGGCCTTTGGGCTGACAAAGATCATGGAGTGGCAGGAAAAGAATGCACTGGGACGGAAGGTTAACGGTATCTGGGCGTTCCTTGGAACGAGAAGCTTTGAAATCTACCTCTGCCATCTGGCCTTCTATGAGCTGTGTCTGGCGCTGAAGGTGCAGGGCTGGGGCAAATGGATTCTTATTGCGGTGCTTGGCACCTGTATGGGTATTGTATATCATCAAATCGTCCAGTGGGCAACGGCAAGGTGGAAGGCGAAGAAGGCTTCTGCTGTATAAGAATGCATCAGGGAGAGTCTGCATGAGCGGACTCTCCTGCTTTTCGTATAAAATGAAAAAGTCGTAGGATTTTTCCATGCAATCTGGTATAATTACAGAATACATGTAAGGAGTGAGAATATGAACGCATATCAGCGAATCAGCCGCTATAAATCCCAGCTCATGGGCATAGCAATTCTGATCGTGGTCTATGGTCACTTTTTCTATTATCACAGCGGCTTGAAGGATTATACCCAGCTGAATATTACCATGTGGTATACCGTTGGCTCGGTGGATATTTTTATGTTCCTCTCCGGCTTCGGTATCTACCATTCCCTGCATAAAAACGACAATCCGCTGCGGTTTTTCCAGCGGCGCATGAGCCGGCTGCTGCCGTCCTATCTGCCATTTATTGTGCTGTACTGCGGTTTTTCGCTGGCGGTGGGCTGGATGAACAAATTTCAGGCGCTGGGCAATCTCACCACCTTTGGCTGGTGGGGGCAGCAGGGGGCGCAGTTTAACTGGTATATTCCCACCATCATCGGAATGTATCTGTTCTCTCCGCTGTTTTACCATGTGATCACGGCCTATGGGAAGAAGTCCCTTTGGATGATCCCGCTGCTGTTCCTGATCGAAACCGGAGCCATCGGTACCAGCCTGATGATTGGTGTCAGCCGGTTCCCTGTTTATTTCATGGGCATGTATCTGGGCAGAGAAGCTATGGAAGGCAGCGCGCCCTCCCGGCAGCATCTGGCGCTGTCCGGGGTGCTGCTGGCGGTGAGCATGGCAGGCCTGTTCTATCTGGTAAAATGTCATCCCAATTCTCTAAGCCGCTTTGGCTTCTGGTGGCATCCCTTCCTGTTCAGCACGCCCGGCTGCCTGTATGTTACGACGTGGTGCCTGGAGAAGCATGAAAAATGGAAGCTGACCCGTCTGATCAACCGCGGCCTAGGATTTCTGGGCAGCAGAAGCTTTGAAATCTATCTATGGCATTTGATGGTCTATTCTGTGGCACTGTACTTAGGGCTAAAGGGCTGGGGCATCTGGATTGTCATGGCGATTCTTGGCATCACGGCGGGCTGCGTGTACAGCTTTATCATTACGAAATTTATTTCCCGGAGGAAAGCGTGAAACGACTTCGAGCAAATCTACTGTTGCTGCTGACGGCGATGATCTGGGGCGCTGCTTTTGTGGCTCAGAGCGTCAGCATGGATTATATTGGACCATTTACGTTCCTGTGCAGCCGTTCCCTGCTGGGCGGCGTGGTGCTGCTGCCGGTGATCGCGGTGATGGGGAAGGGGAAAAAGCAAAGCGCCGAGCAGAAGCCGGGGAATCGGAAACTGCTGCTGATCGGCGGCATTTGCTGCGGGGTGATGCTGTTTATTGGAAGTGCATTTCAGCAGATCGGTATTCAGTATACCACGGCGGGAAAGGCCGGGTTCATCACCGCCATGTATATGGTGCTGGTGCCTATCTGCGGCCTGTTTTTCGGAAAGCGGCCCAGCGGGAAGACCTGGGGCGCGGTGGTAGTGGGGCTGGCGGGGATGTATCTCCTGTGCCTCTACGGCAGCGGCATAGAAAGTCTCAGCAGGGGCGATCTGCTGGAAATGCTGTGCGCTCTGGGATTTACGGCGCATATTCTGGTGATCGACTATTTTTCGCCCAAGGTGGACGGAGTGAAAATGAGCTGTATCCAGTTCTTTACCTGCGGCATTCTGGCGGGGATTTTCATGCTGATTCTGGAAACGCCCGGCTGGGACAGCCTCCGGGCGGCGGCGCTGCCCATTGCTTATGCCGGCATTCTGTCCAGCGGTGTGGGATATACCCTGCAAATTGTAGCGCAGAAGGACACTCAGCCCACAGTAGCGTCACTGCTGATGAGTCTGGAGTCGGTGTTCAGCCTGATCTTTGGATGGATCCTCCTCAAGGAGTCCATGAGCGGCGTGGAGCTGCTGGGCTGCGGACTGATGTTCGCGGCAATCGTCTGGGTGCAGCTGCCCGGGAAAAAGAAAGCTGCTGCATAAAAATCGCCTGCTACGGATTTGCTCCGCGGCAGGCGATTCGTGTTCTGCTTTATTTTTTGGGACCTCGGTCAAAGCAGGAGAACGTGCCGGCGGATAACAGCGTTTCTCCAGAGGTGATGGTCACCTGAAAGGTCTTGATGGTTTTGCCGCTGTGAATGGGGACAGCGTGGGCAGTGAGTACGCCCTGCGTCACATTGGAAAGATAGTGGAAGTCGCCGCTGAGGGTCACGGGGCGCTCTCCCAGAGCGCGGGCAAAGGCCGAAACCACACAGTCTGCCATGGTGTAGAGCAGACCGCCGTGGACGGTGTCTCCGGTGTTTTTGCAGTAGTCGGCAACGGTAAGCTGCGCTTCGCAGCATTCCGGTTCCAATTTTGTAATGCGGATGCCGCAGTGGTTCATAAAACGGTTTTCGCGATTTGTAAATTCTAATTGCTGGGAAAATGTCATAATGATGCGCCTCCATCCGGCGGGATCAATCCCGCATCTATTTGTATTATAATGCCCCTGTCAATTGCTTGACAGGAGGGAAAATGACCAGTACAATAAACTCGGATACTTCTTGCAATGCCGAACGGGATCCCGGCGGCTTGCATCCGATTTGTTTTGCGGCAGAATAGGGGCGCTGTCCCGGAAAGATGAGGTTTTTACATGAACATCACTGACGCAAATATCACAGAGGAAAAGCTGTACCTGTTCAATCAGGGGCGGTATTTTCACAGCTATCGAATTTTTGGCGCGCATCCCGTGGAGGGGGGCGTGCGGTTTACGGTGTGGTGTCCGGAGGTCACTTCTGTGGGGGTTGTTGGCTCCTTTAACGACTGGACACCCGTATATCTGACGCCGCAGGGGAGCACCGGCGTCTATTCCGGGGTGATCCCGGAGGCAAAGCCCGGCGATCTGTATAAATACCGGATCACCACGGCGGCGGGAGAAACCTTTGATAAAGCCGATCCCTATGCCTTCTGGGCGGAGGTGCGTCCGGGGACTGCGTCCCGGATCGCCCAGTTGGACGGCTACAGCTGGCATGACGGGCGTTATCAGGCTGTGCGGCGCAGCACCAAATCTCCCCGGCCCATGAATATCTATGAGGTACATCTTGGTTCATGGAAGCAGCAGGAGCAGCCGGAGAACCCGGATTACCCGTTCCTCAGCTACAGGCAGCTGGCGGAGGAGCTGGTCCCCTATGCGGCGGAGATGGGCTATACGCATTTGGAGCTGCTGCCGGTGATGGAGCATCCCTTTGACGGCTCGTGGGGCTATCAGGTAACCGGGTTCTTTGCCCCCACC
>CAJKSU010000065.1 GCA_905202605.1 uncultured Eubacteriales bacterium | reverse complement strand
CCCGTGCTGGTCACCGGCGCTTCGATACATGAGGAATCCATTGACGAGGGCTCCTCTATGGAATCCATCTCTTCCACTGAAGTCAGCGGATTGTTTATCGACTATAATACGCTCAGTGACCCCGCCGCAGCCAACACCGTGGATCTCAGCACCGGCGATTACAATACCATCGTCATGGAAATGCGCATAGGCGGCAGTGATATCTTAAACAGTACCGCAGTGCAGGAGCTGATCGCACGTGCCAAAGGCGCGGATATTCGCCCCATCGCCATGATCTCCTGTCTGGATGACAGCAGCTACGCGCTAGAGCATCCCAAGGAAGCGCTGCAAATTTCCGGCGGCGCGCTGTGGATGAGTGATTCCGGCTCCTACTGGCTGGATCCCACCCAGTCCGGAGTGCAGGAATATCTGGCCTCCATGATTGCTGAGCTTACAGGCATGGGCTTTGAGGAAGTGATTCTCAACAACTTCACCTTCCCTCAGTCCGCCTCCATCGTCTATAACAGCGACACCTCCCGCGAGGAGCTGCTGCAAAGCGCATACAAGGCGCTGGAAAAGACCGTCAGCTGCCCGATGGGCATTCTGGTTAAAGACCCCGAAGCCGGGCATCAGGCCTTTGACCTCGCGGAGCATCTGTATATCTACTATAATGACGGTAGCACTCTAAAGCAGTACGTTGCGTCTCATTCGGACTACTACATGATCTTCTTCACCTCGTCCCACGACACCCGGTTTGACGCCTACGGAAAGATCTATACCTCCAAGGATGTGGATTACTTCTCTTCCCGTTCCTCCTCTACAGGGGACAGTGCTGACGACACAGGAGACGAAACCGCTGTTGAGAACACCGAAGCCCCAGCAGAAAATACCGCAGACGGCTAACCTATAGCGAAATGCCCCCGGAACAGACGTTCTGTTCCGGGGGCTTCTGTTTTGGATGGGTCAATCCATAGTTTTTATCATGTTTCTGCTGAATTGAACCGCTTGTGATACGTGCGGCATTGCCTAATTGCGATTGGTGCACCAGAGGGGAACCGAACCCCCAACCGGCTTGCTCTGTGAGTTCTGCGCCTATCTTATGTATCAATTCATGCTGTTGTTCATCCAGAAGAAGCGGTGCTGACCAATGGTAATTACATACTGCTGATCCTCATGCCAACTGGACTGAACCAGCGCAGGATTATACCAGAGGTCGGCCTTTTGCTCCGTTATGCGTTCACCGTCATCAAATACTCTGGAAACCGATTCCCTGACCTCATCAGTGACATTGCTGTAGCTGGTAGAGGCGATCTGATATTTTTCTATGGTCTGAATAATGTTATAACCATTCCGCAGGGAACCATCCAGAATACACTGCGCCACCATCATCTGTCCTCGGCTGCCTTCGCCGCCAGCCTCACACATCACGGCACGCTCTACAGCAATGCGCTCCTCATCGCTCAGTTCATAGGGACTTTTGCCATCTCCCTTAATAGTCTCGTCGTTCGATGAGGAATCGTCCTCTTCGGGATTCTCCTCCCCCTGAGTGACCGTCTGAACCGGAGCCAGCGTCTCCAGAGTCTTACCCGGCGCCTCCATGCCCTGCGCGTTCATGGTTTCCACCACGACGGTCTTGGGCTGCATATTCTCCTCTCCGGCGGCCCAGCCGCTGACACAAAACAGTGCAACCACCGCCACCGCAAGCAGTCCGCATAACGGAACCGCAATCCGTAATTTCTTACTCATATGTGCTTTCCTCGAAAATTATTTTTTTGCAAAAATGAAAGAGTTTTTTTGCTTGTGGCAAAATCATACTCCATCTTTGCCTGAATGTCAATGACATTTTGTAATTTATTTTTGCGTAAAAACAAGATTTCGAGGTCTTCTTCAGCATTTCTTCCGTTTTGCCCGTAAAAATATGTGCAGTTTGTACACATTATTGCGGCTTATTTTATATAAAATGATGTATCCATTTTGTCATCTAGCCCCAATTGATTTCACAATGGTAACAGTTTCGACGGATTATGCGTTTCGTAACATTGTTACGTTATTTCCGGAAATCATGAAATTTCAGTGGTTTACGTTTGTTTACATAAACACAAGGTCTCGTGTTTATGTTACCGTTATGTAACCCTTTCTTTTTTTCATTCGTCACAGACGTTCCATCTGGATACAAAATCCATTTTTATTCTCGCCTTTCCATCTCCCCTCCCCTGTCCGCAGCGTCGTAAAAACGGCAGCAAAAAGCCCGGTGACGCACACGCGCCATCGGGCTTTTCAGTTCATCGAACAATTCAAAACAGGTTCATCCGTTTTTCTTTATTGAAGCAGCTCCAGGAACTCCGCTTCGCTGAGCACTGCAATTCCTAGCTCCTGAGCCTTTTTCAGCTTGGATCCCGCACCGGGACCGGCTACCACAAAGCTCGTTTTTTTGGATACACTGCCTGCTGCTTTTCCGCCCATGCGTTCGATGGCTTCCGTTGCCTCCTGTCGGGTCATCTGCTCCAGCGTACCGGTCACCACGATGGTTTTTCCCGCAAAACGCTGGTCAGAGATTTCCGTCAGGCACTTTGTATTTAGCCCCGCAGCAGTCAGACGCTCCACCAATTCTTGATTGAGTGGACGTTCAAACCAACTTTTGATATTTCCCGCAGTAATTCCGCCGATATCCGGCACGGCAGTCAACGCTTCGAGACTTGCATTTTGGATCTCCTCCAGCGTACCAAAGGTCTGTGAAAGCACCTTCGCCGCCTTAGCCCCCACCTGCCGAATCCCCAGCGCAAACAGCAGCCGCCAGAGGTCATTTCCCTTGGATGCCTCAATTGCGTTCACCAGATTTTTTGCCGATTGTGCGCCCATGCGATCCAGTTGCTCCAGCTGCTCCGTGGTCAGGGTATAGAGATCCGCAGGGGTTTCCACCAGTCCCTCGTCTACCAGCTGCTCCACAATGGCGCTGCCCAGTCCGTCAATATCCATGGCGTCTCTGGACGCAAAATGGCTCAGGAACCGCACCTTCTGCGCCGGACAGCTCTCGCTGACGCAGCGGATCGCTGCACCGTCAGGATCCCGTTGGGTCGGCCCGCCGCACACCGGACATACCTCCGGCAGCCGGTAAGGAACCGTCCCCTCCGGGCGCTTCGTAAAGTCCACCTCCAGAATCTCCGGGATGATCTCCCCTGCCTTGCGGATCAGAACCGTATCCCCGATCCGGATATCCTTCTCCGAAATAAAGTCCTGATTGTGAAGGGTCGCATTGGTCACCGTCGTGCCGGACAGCCGCACCGGCTTTACCACCGCCTTAGGGGTCAGCACGCCGGTGCGCCCCACCTGAATCACAATATCCTCCACCTTGGTGGGCTTGATCTCCGGGGGATACTTATAGGCGCAGGCCCATCGAGGGAACTTCGCCGTGCTGCCAAAGGCGCGGCGCTCCGCCAGACTATTTACCTTAATGACCGCGCCGTCAATGTCAAAGGAGAAATCCTCCCGGTTTTCGTTGATCGCGGTGATCCTCGATTCAATTTCCGCTCTGGTGTCGCAGAGGGTATAGGGAATCACCTTGAATTTCAGTTCCCGCAGGTAATCCAGCGTTTCGGTGTGAGACGAGAACTCCCGCCCATCGCACAGCTGCAAATTGAACACCAGAATATCCAGCTGACGCTTTGCGGCAATTTTCGGATCCAGCTGGCGGAGACTCCCTGCCGCTGCGTTCCGTGGATTGGCAAACAGACTCTGCCCCTCCTCTTCCCGCTTTTCATTCAGCGTCCGGAACACCTTTTTGGGCATGAACACCTCGCCACGGACGATCAGCCGACGGGGCGCATTTTCCAGCTTCAACGGGATGGAACGAACCGTCCTCAGATTCTCCGTTACATCCTCGCCTACGGTTCCGTCGCCTCTGGTGGCGCCGCGGACAAATACGCCGTCCACATATTCCAGCGCCACCGAAAGGCCATCTACCTTTGGCTCCACGCTGTATTGCCGCTTGGGTGCCGTTTCCGAGATTCGCTGGTCAAACTCTACCAGCTCTTCAAAGGAAAACACGTCCTGCAAGCTTTCCAGCGGCACCTCATGCCGCACCGGCTGGAAGGCGCTGATGGCTTCGCCCCCTACCCGCCGGGTGGGAGAATCCGCCTGTGCAAGCTGGGGATAGGCCGCCTCCAGTTCCTCCAGATGCCTGAGCTTCTGGTCATATTCAAAATCCGGCATGGTAGGATCATCCAACACATAGTATCGGTGTCCCGCCTCGCTCAGTTCCCGTGTCAGGGACAGAATTTCTTCCTGTGGATTCATTGTCATTCCTCTTTCGCTGATCCCGAAGGATCGAGATAGGCATAGGTTTCCGGCACCGGCCCCAGCAAAACCGTCTCCGCCACGCAGACCTGAGACGATACCCGATCCGTCACCGTACCGGAGGGCAGCAGCACAATCAGATCCAGCGACACTTCCATCATAATCCGGTGGATGGTCTGATTGATCCCTGCGTCCGTAAATTCCCCCCGAAATGTCGCATCAGACGAGCTGACCGCCACGATTTTCACGGGAATAGATGGTCCACGTCCGCTGAGCAGCTGAATTCCCGTGAGGTTCCCCATGGGAATACTGATCTCATCGTCTTCAATACTGTAGATGTCATCGTCCAGAAGCTCCAGCAGCTGCGTTTTCAGCCGGTTCATCTCCTGCATATTGGTAGTCAGCGCCGTGATTGCGCCGCTGTTGTCCCGCTGAAGCTCCACCATGTCCTCATAGCGGATGTCCCCCTGCTGAATCTGCTGGTTCACCGCCCGATTGATCACATTGGATGCCGCATCCGAGATCTTCGCTTGCGCAAGCTCTTTGGTCAGGGGATTGATTCTGGTACGCAGCAGAACTGCCGCTCCAATCACCAGCAGCATCATGAGGATCCCCCATCGCCGCAGCCGTCTCCGTTTCACATACACTCCCCCTCTGGGAAGTGTATGCAGATTACTTCTTCTTCATGTGAGCGCTGGCAGTTTTCAGCATCAGGCGCTTGGTTCCCACCTGATCGAAGGCCACCTCCAGCAGCGCGTCGCCGTTCATTTTGAGAATGCTCACTACCATACCCTCGCCAAAGGCCGTATGTACTACCACATCGCCCTTGTTCAGCTCCAACATGGGCGCCGCAGGCTGCGGCTTTGGCACACCGGGCTTTCTCGCCGCAGTCACTCTGCCGCTGCCATAGCCGGAGCCGTAGTGGGAGGTAGCGTCCCCCTGCATCGGAGCAGAATGGCTCCGCATATTCTTCTTCCGCTCCTCCAGACAATCCTCCGGAATCTCGTTTAAGAACCGGGACACCCGGTTAAAGCTGGTGCGCCCGTACAGCATGCGCTGCTTGGCATGGGTCATATACAGCCGCTGCTTGGCTCTGGTAATTGCCACATAGCACAGCCGCCGTTCCTCCTCCATCTCATCCGGGTCCGTAAACACCCGCATGCCGGGGAACAGGCCGTCCTCCATGCCGATCAGGAATACATTAGGGAATTCCAGTCCCTTGGCGCTGTGCATGGTCATCATCACCGCCGCGTCGGCGTCCTGATCGTACTTTTCGATGTCCGTATACAGGCTGACCTCCTCCAGAAAGCCCGCCAGTGTGGGATGCTCGGCGCTTTCCACATAGCCGACAATGCTGGATTTCAGTTCCTGAACGTTTTCCTTCCGGGCACGATTTTCCAGCGTATCCTTGGCATCCAGCATCGCCACATAGCCGGTGCGGTATAGCAGCTCGTCATAGAACTCCGGCAGCGGCAACTCGGTGCCCAGCTGCTTCATGCCCCGGATCATATCCGTAAAGGCCCGCAGCTTCCCCTCCGCCTTTTCCAGCGCAGGATATCCCGCAGCGTCCGCAATCACGTCAAACAGCGGAATCCCCGCCGCAGCCGCCTGACGCTCCGCCGCCTCCAGTGTTTTCCCGCCGATGCCCCGTGCCGGGACATTGATGATCCTCCGCAGCCGCAGATCATCGGTGGTGTTGTTGATGACGCAGAGATAGGCCAGCATGTCCTTGACCTCCGCACGGTCAAAGAACCGGGTGCCGCCAATGATCCGATAGGGAATGCCGTTGCGTTTGAAGGACATTTCCACCGCATTGGACTGGGCGTTGGTGCGGTAAAGCACCGCGTAATCCTTAAAATGCTGCCCCACGCTGAGTCCCGCAAGGATCTTGGAGGAGACAAAATTGGCCTCCTCATTCTCGTTATAGGCCTGATAGACCGTAATTTTGTCGCCCTGATCGTTGTCCGTCCAGAGCTTCTTGCCCTTTCTGCCCTTATTGTGGGATATCACCGCATTGGCAGCCGCCAGAATGTACTTGGTAGAGCGGTAGTTCTGCTCCAGACGGATCACCCGTGCCCCCTGATACTGCTTTTCAAAGCTCAGGATATTCTCAATGGTCGCGCCCCGGAACCGGTAGATGGACTGATCATCGTCACCCACCACGCAGATATTCTCATACCGTCCGGACAGCAGCGTGGAGAGCAGATATTGGAGGTTGTTGGTGTCCTGATACTCGTCAATGAGGACATAATGGAATTTCCGCTGATAGTAGTCCCGAACATCCTCATAGTTTTGCAGCAGCTGCACGGTCAGGAGGATAATGTCGTCGAAATCCACTGCATTGGAGGCTTTCAGACGCTTCTGATACTCCGCATAGGCCTTTGCCACCCGTTCGCCCCGGAAATCCCCATCCGCCTTGGCATTCTTCTGATATTCCGCCGGGTCGATCATCTGATCCTTGGCGGAGGAGATGGCGGAAAGCACAGATTTCGCCGGGAAAGTCTTATCGTCCAGTCCCATGTCCCGGATGACCTCTTTCATCACCTTTTCCGAGTCCGTGGTATCATAAATCGTAAAGCTGGAATCATAGCCCAGCTTGTCAATATCCCTTCTGAGGATCCGGCAGCAGGCCGAATGGAAGGTCATGGCCCAGACGCCGTCTCCCTGCTCTCCCAGCATATTCTGGAGCCGATCCTTCAGCTCATTGGCGGCCTTATTGGTAAAGGTGATAGCAATGATGCTCCATGGAACCGCCGGATCCAGAGCGCACAGACTCTCCGCCCTTTGCTTTTCCTCCTCGGTGGGATGCGCTGCATAGCCACAGAGGAAACCCACATCCTCCTCTGTCACATAGCCGGGGATATCCTCACTGTCAGAGGCTCTGCCAAACCGGATGAGATTGGCGATCCGGTGGATCAGTACCGTTGTTTTTCCGCTTCCCGCGCCAGCCAAAAGCAGCAGCGGTCCTTGGGTAGTCATCACCGCTTGCTGCTGCATATCGTTCAGATTCCGGTAGCAGTGCTGAATCACAGCCCGCCGAGCCTTTATAAAACGCTGTTCATCTTGCTGATTCATAGTTTCTCCTTTGTAAATCCGCATTCAATTTCTCAGTGTTCTTTATATTTTATCACATTCCGTCCCCAGCGTCAATTTTCCACGCCGGTGAGTCCCAAAATTCTCCCCGTAAAAATACCGCAGCACAGTCTCCTGCACTGCGGTATTTCGATTATACTTCGCTGTGGATATCCTCTCCGCGAGCCGCGCGTTCAATAATCCCAACGAGTCGCTCACGATTTGTTCCCTTTTCCGCAGAAAACGGCAGGAGAATGGTATCCTCGGTCAGGCTGAGATTCTCCCGGATCACCGCCATATTCGGCTCGATCTGACTCTTTTTCAGCTTATCAAGCTTATTCGCCACCACCACAAAGGGGCAGCCGGTCTGCTGAAACCATGTTGCCATGATGACATCGTTCTGCGTGGGCGCATGGCGGGCATCCACAATCAGAATTCCCAGAGTAATCAGCTCCGGCAGCGCAAAGTAGGACTCCATCAGCCGCCCCCAGCGCTCTTTTTCACTGCGGGAAACCTTGGCATAGCCATAACCCGGAAGATCCACCAGATATGCTGTTTCATCCACCAGAAAATAATTGATGTGAATGGTCTTTCCGGGGGAAGATCCAACGTAGGCCAGATTTTTCCGCTGCAAAACCCGGTTGATCACCGAGGATTTTCCCACATTACTCTTCCCGGCAAAGGCAATCTGCGGCACGCCGTCCCGCGGGAACTGCGACGCCTTAGCGGCGGAGAGCTTAAATTCTACCTTCTGATAATTCATAGCATCCTCACTGTCTCAGGTCAACACCTGTAGACTTTTTCTCCGGAATGGGCAGTTCGATCCGATCATTCTGTGCAGAGACCTTGGAGAAATCCAGCGCCGTGGAGATCACCGTGTCCGCATCCTTCACCGGAATGAAATTCAGTCGGCTGCGAACGGTCTGGTCGATCTCCTCCAAATCCTTCTCGTTGTCCGCAGGAATGATTACGGTCTTTACCCCGTGGCGCAGAGCCGCCATGGTTTTCTCCTTCAAGCCGCCAATTGCCATCACTCTGCCACGGATGGAAATCTCACCGGTCATGGCAATGTCCCGGCGCACCGGCGCACCGGTCAGTGCAGAAACCAGCGCCGTGCAGATGGTGATACCAGCCGAGGGGCCGTCCTTGGGTACCGCTCCCTCCGGGAAGTGAACGTGAATGTCCTTGGTCTTATAGAAGTCCGCAGGGATATGGTAGCAGCTGGCCTTGGAACGGATATAGCTCATAGCAGCGGAGACGGACTCCTTCATCACATCGCCCAGCGAACCGGTCATCACCAGCTTGCCGGTGCCATCCATGACGTTGACCTCCACCTCCAGCGTAACGCCGCCAACAGAGGTCCATGCAAGGCCGGTAACCAGTCCCACCTGATCCGCATCGGGCATCACATCCGCCAGATACTTCCGCACACCCAGATACTCCTCCACTTTGGAAGCCGTAATGGTCACGCGCTTTCCATCTCCGGACTCAGCAAATTTCAGCGCCGCCTTCCGGCAGATGGTAGCAATCTCCCGCTGGAGATGCCGCACGCCGGATTCTCTGGTGTAACCATCGATGATCTCACGCCACGCATTGTCATAAACGGTCAGCTGACTCTTTTTCAGGCCAACCCTTTTCAGCTCCTTGGGCAGAAGATGATGCTTGGCGATCATCAGCTTTTCCTCATCGGTATAGCTGGAAAGCTCAATGACCTCCATACGATCCAGCAATGCCGCAGGAATCGTAGAGGTGGTGTTGGCAGTGGTGATAAACAGCACCCGGCTCAGGTCAAAGGGAACCTCCAGATAGTTGTCCCGGAAGGTCTTATTCTGCTCCCCGTCCAGCACCTCCAGCAGTGCCGAGGCCGGATCGCCCCGATAGTCGTTGCCCAGCTTATCAATTTCGTCCAGCAGCAGAACAGGGTTCTTGCTGCCAGCCGACTTCATGCCGGTAATGATGCGTCCGGGCATAGATCCAATATAGGTCTTCCGGTGACCGCGTATCTCTGCCTCATCATGAACGCCGCCCAGAGAGATCCGAGCCATCTTTCTGCCCAAGCACCGTGCAATAGACGTTGCAATGGAGGTTTTGCCTACACCGGGAGGGCCAACCAGACAGATAATCTGCCCGCTGATATCCGGAGCCAGCTTCCTCACTGCCAACAGCTCCAGTATGCGCTTCTTTACTGCGTCAAGGCCGTAGTGATCCTCATCCAAGATCCGGCGCGCCGCCTCGATATTCACAGTGTCAGTGGTTTCCGCATTCCACGGAAGCTCCAGCACAGTATCCAGATAGTTCCGCATCACTGCAGACTCCGAGGAGCCCATGGGCTGTTTGTCCAGCCGGGATACCTCCTTGAGCAGGCGTTCCTCCGTCTCCTTTTCCAGATGCAGCTCCAGAATTTTCTGACGGTAATCATCGATCTCCTGATCCTCGTCCTCCTCGCCCAACTCCTGATGGATCACCTTGAGTTGTTCCCGGAGATAATAGTCCCGCTGGCTCTTGTTCATGGCCTCCTGCACCTGATCGGCAATGTCGCTCTCGATCTTCATGATCTCGATCTCCGAGCCGAGAATTTTCAGCGCCGCTTCCAGACGCTTCACAGGATGCAGCATTTCCAGACACTTCTGCTTATCCTCGTATTTAAAGCCGCAATTCTGAGCCAGATAGTCCGACACAAACGCCGGATCGTCGCTGGTCATCAGCCGCAGCAGTGCTTCAGCATTGCCCTTAGGCAGCAGATCGGAATAATTTCCATACAGCTGATAGGCCACCCGAAGCAGCGCCTCCACCTTGGGTGCGGAGGTGCGGTAGTGGTCATCCTCCAGCTTTTCGCATTCGCCCTCCAGGCAGGGACTCTCCTGTGTAAATTCAGTCATATGAATACGGCTCAGACCCTCTACCAGAATCCGCACCGTATCGCCTGGCATTTTGAGAATCTGACGAATATGTACCAGCACGCCTACATCAAACAGATCATCGGGTCCCGGTTCGTCTACCGTGACATCCTTTTGCATCAAAAGAATCATCTGCTGATCGCCGTTCATGGCTTCATCCAGCGCACGAATGGACTTTTCCCTGCCTACATCAAAGGAGTAGACCATTTGGGGGAATACAGAAATCCCACGCAGCGCCATAACGGGCAACGAAATACCATAACTTTCTTTCATTTTAATCGCTCCTTCCAAAAAGGAATGCAATATTGCGCAAAGGGCCGACACAGGCCAAAGGTCTGCGCCAGCCCCATTTTCATTTGCTTAACCGCTGATTTTTTCAGAGGTGCCTACCTTATGAACAGGCTCTCTTAAATGCTCAGCGTCCCGAATAATCTCCAGCGCCCCGTGATGCTCTACCGCATCCTCGGTAACGGTGACGGTCTGGATGGAGAGATCCGAAGGAATCTCATACATGATCTTTGTCATAACGCCTTCCATCACCGAACGCAGGCCACGAGCACCGACCTTCCGATCCAAAGCTTCCTGCGCAATGGCTTCCAATGCCTGGGGCTGAAACTCCAGCTTGACGCCATCAAATTCCAGAAGCTTCTGATATTGCTTGACCAGAGCATTCTTCGGTTCAGTGAGAATCCGAACCATGTCCTCTTTGGTCAGGCTTTGCAGACTTGTAATCACCGGAAGCCGTCCAACCAGCTCCGGAATGATTCCAAACTTTAAAATATCGTGGGGCTGCACCTGAGAGAACAGCTCGCCAACATCCTTCTCCTTGCGGCTTCCCAACTCCCGTCCAAATCCAAGGCCGGAGGTATCGGTGCGCTTTTCGATGATCTTGTCCAGACCGTCAAAGGCGCCGCCGCAGATAAACAGAATATTGCTGGTGTCAATGGGGATAAACTCCTGCTGCGGATGCTTCCGTCCGCCCTGAGGCGGTACATTGGCAACCGTACCCTCAATGATTTTCAGCAGTGCCTGCTGCACGCCTTCCCCGCTGACATCCCGTGTGATCGAGGTATTCTCGCTCTTCCGGGCGATCTTGTCGATCTCATCCACGTAGATAATGCCTTTTTCGGCGCGCTCCACGTCAAAATCCGCCGCCTGAATCAGGCGAAGCAGGATATTCTCCACATCCTCGCCCACATATCCAGCCTCGGTCAAGGTAGTAGCATCTGCAATCGCAAATGGAACATCAAGAATCTTCGCCAAGGTCTGCGCAAACAGAGTTTTACCGCTGCCTGTGGGACCGATCAGAAGAATATTGCTCTTCTGAAGCTCAACATCAGAGCCGGACGCATAGTATAGACGCTTATAATGGTTGTATACCGCCACAGAAAGCGCAATTTTTGCAGTTTCCTGACCAACGATATACTGATCCATATACTCCTTAATTGCCTTGGGGGATGGAATGGTTTCAGGCAGATACTCCTCTGCGGAGGGTTCAAGCATATCCTCCCCAAGAATATCATTGCACAGCTCCACGCAATCGTTGCAGATATAAACGCCGGGGCCGGCAATCAGCCGCTTTACCTCGTTTTGTCCCTTTCCGCAAAAGGAGCATGTATAATTTTTGCTGTCTTTGGCCAAGAACGAACACCCTTTCCGTGATTATCTCTGGGTAATGACCTTATCGATCAGGCCGTAAGCAACAGCCTCTTCTGCGGTCATGAAATTATCACGTTCGCAGTCCATGGTCACAGTTTCCACATCCTTGCCGCAGTTGTCTGCAAGGATCCGGTTCATACGCTTCTTAATGACCTCAAGACGACGCAGGTGAATGGCCATATCGGTAATCTGTCCCTGCGTACCGGCGGAGGGCTGATGGATCATGATCTCCGCATTGGGCAGTGCCATACGCTTGCCCTTGGTACCGGCAGACAGCAGAAATGCTCCCATACTGGCCGCCATACCAATGCAGATGGTGGATACATCGCACTTGATATACTGCATGGTGTCATAGATTGCCATGCCGTCGGTCACCGATCCGCCGGGGGAATTGATATAAAAGCTGATATCCTTCTCCGGATCCTGCCCCTCCAGATAGAGAAGCTGGGCAACGATCAGACTGGCGGTGGTGGAATTGACTTCCTCCGACAGCATGATGATCCGGTCATTGAGCAGCCGGGAATAGATATCATAGGAACGCTCGCCCCGGCTGGTCTGCTCTACTACATAAGGTACTAAACTCATGGTAACAACTCCTTAAAATGCAATAAGCTCATTGTAACCACTGAATATGGGAACTATTCCCAATGTCAGGATTATTCCGCAGCAGGAGCCTCTTCCTCAGCAGCCTTTGCCTTCTTGGTCTTGGCCTTGGTTGCCTTCTTGGGCTTCGCTACAACAGCGTTCTCCACGATCAGATCCATAGCCTTCTGCAGCTGCTTCTCCTTGCGGAGATCCTCCAGAGGCAGGTACTCCTTGACCTTCTCTACCTCCATGTCATACTCCTTGGCCATGGTCTGATACTCTTCCTCCAGCTCCTCATCCGTAACCTGAATGTCCTCAGCCTTTGCAACCTCCTCCAGCAGCAGGGTGTTGCGGATCTGCTGAACGGCGCCCTCACGGGACTGCTCTCTCAGGCTCTGAACGGTGGTACCCATCATCTGTGCGTACTGCTCCAGAGTAAAGCCGCTGGACTG
>CAJKSU010000064.1 GCA_905202605.1 uncultured Eubacteriales bacterium | reverse complement strand
CCTGCGCCTGCGTATTCTGCAATCAGAAGAAAATCACCGGCATGGACACGCCGGTGACGCCGGAACAGGTAGTGCGGGAGATTGAGCGGGCGCTTCCATGGGCAGGAAAGGGGTGTCAGCTGGCCTTTTACGGGGGCAGCTTTACCGCCATGAAGCCGGAAATTCAGGAGCATCTCCTGCAGGCAGCTATTCCTTACCTCCGGGACGGGCGTATCTGCGGTATCCGCCTGTCTACTCGTCCGGACGCAGTGGATGAGGAGACGGTGGCTCGGCTCATAGCCTATGGAGTCACCACGGTGGAACTGGGATGTCAGTCCATGGAAAATCGGGTGCTGGAATTGTCCGGTCGGGGCCACAGCCGGGAGGACACCATCCGTGCAAGCGGAATTCTGCACCGGAGCGGCCTTAAGCAGATCCTCCAGATGATGACGGGGCTGCCCGGTGACGATGGTGCGGCATCTGTTGCTACCGCCCGGCAGCTCATTGCGCTGAGGCCTCAGGGTGTGCGGGTTTATCCCACGGTGGTGCTGAGAAATACGGAGCTGCACCGGAGAATGCTACGGGGCGAATACCGGCCTCAGAAGGTGGAGGAAGCGGTAGCGCTCTGCGCACAGCTGTATGAGCTGTTTCTGGCGGCGGGGATCCCTGTGATCCGGGTGGGGCTGAACCCCACGGAGGAGCTGTCCGGCGGCGAAGCTGTTGCCGGGGCTTATGATCCGGCGCTGGGGGAGCGAGTGCTGTCCAGGATGTACCGGAATCGGGCGGAGGCGCTTCTGACGGCGCAGCCGGAGGTCAGGGATGCAGTATTCTATGTGCATCCCCGGCGCATTTCGGTGATGGTGGGGCAGAAGCGGGAGAATATCGGCTATCTCCGGGAGAAATTCTCACTGCGATCCGTAAAAGTTCTGCCCCATAACGGATCAGAGTGGGAAGTTTTCCTGGGCAGCACCGCATAATGCGTCTGCGGGGTCTGGCGGATCTTTTTCGTCAGACTCTCTTGCCGAATTATGTGGTATCGCCCTTGAAAAATGCGTGATTTCCTGCTATCATGAAAAGGTTAAACACATTGATTATGAGGTGAACCCGTGTACTTAAAGGCAATCGAAATCCAGGGCTTTAAGTCCTTCCCGGATAAGACCGTTATGACCTTTGGCAGCGATATCACCGCCATTGTAGGACCCAACGGCAGCGGAAAATCCAATATCTCCGACGCCATCCGCTGGGTAATGGGAGAAATGAGCACCAAGGCGCTGCGCGGCAGCAAGATGGAGGACGTCATTTTCGGCGGCACCCTCAAGCGCCCTCAGGTGGGCTTTGCAGAGGTGTCTCTGGTGCTGGACAATACCGCCCATATCTTTGGGCTGGAGTCCTCGGAGGTCATGGTGACCCGGCGGTATTATCGCTCCGGGGACAGTGAATACTATATCAATCGCCAGTCGGCGCGGCTTCGGGACATCAACGAGCTGTTTATGGACACCGGTTTGGGCAAAGAGGGCTACTGCAACATCGGACAGGGGCGCATCGACGAAATCCTGTCTGCCAAGTCCACAGACCGCCGGGAAATCTTCGAGGAGGCAGCCGGCATCTCCAAATACCGCCATCGGAAAGAGGAGACGGAACGAAAGCTCCAGCAGACTCAGGATAACCTGCTCCGGATCAATGATAAGATTTCAGAACTGGAGCTGCAGGTCACCCCCCTGCGTGAGCAGGCAGAAAAGGCGAAAAAATACCTGATCTTCCGGGATGAGCTTCGAGGGCTTGAGGTCACCGTGTGGCTCAGTCAGCTGGAAAAACTGTCGGAAACTGCGAAGAAGGCCGAGGCGGACTATGCTTCCGCCAAGTTCATTCTCGAGCAGGGGAAAACCGGGCTGGAGGAGCTGTATGCCAAGGCGGAGCAGCTCTCCGAGGAGCTTCGAAACATGGATCTGAAGGCGGAGAGCATCCGCACCGGGATCTCCCGGCTGGAAGGTCAGCTGGCGGAGACGCGCAGTGAGGCCGCCGTTTTGACCACCCGACGTCAGGGTAATGAGGCGAATATCCGGCGTCTGGAGGGGGAGCTGTCCGATCAGGAGAGCCGCAGCGGAGATTTACAGTTCCAGATTGCAGCACGACGGCGGAGACTTCAGGAAATCGCGCAGGAGATGGAGACGCAAAAAGCGATTCAGGCAGAGCAGGAGAGCGCTCTTCATCGCGGGCAGCAGAGCATGCAGCAGCGGACGGAAGCGCTCGGCCAGCTCCAGAGCCGGTTTGCGGACAATCAGACCACCCTTGCACAGCTGGAAACCACCATTGCGGCAAACCAGCAGAGCGTAAAGAATATCACGGACCGTAAAACGCAGGTGGAGCGTAGCTGCCAGGAGGCACAGGAGAAGCAGACGGATACCCGGCGGCAGGCCGAGGAATGCGATACCCAGCTGGAAGCGGCAAAGCAGCGGGCGGGAGACCTGAAAAACGCCATCAGCGGCTATATGCTCCGTTCTCAGGGGCGGATCAAAAAGCGCCAGCAGTTACAGGAGCAGGTGTCCCAGCTGAAAATCGGGCGGGATACCATGGACTCCAAGATCCGGATGTACCGGGAGATGGAAAAGGACTACGAGGGCTATTCCAAGGCCACCCGGATCGTCATGCAGGAGGCCGCAAGGGGCAATCTCCGGCATATCCACGGGCCGGTATCCCAGCTGCTGCGGACAAAGGATGAATATACCGTTGCCATTGAAACGGCGCTGGGCGCATCCATGGGTTCTGTGGTAGTGGATACCGAGCAGGACGGCAAGACCGCCATTGGACTGCTCCGCCGGAGAGATGGCGGCAGAGCCACATTCCTGCCCCTGTCCACCATCCGGGGACGCAGATTGCAGGAAAGCGGACTGGATCGGGAATACGGCTTTCTGGGGCTGGGCTGTGACCTTTTGACCTTTGACCCCAAGTATCGGGACATCATGGAGAACCTGCTGGGACGCACGGTGATCGCAGAGGATATGGACAGTGCCATCGCCATTGCGGGGCGGCACGGACATCGCTTCCGGATCGTTACACTGGACGGTCAGGTGCTCAATGCGGGCGGTTCCATGACCGGCGGCTCTACCTCCCGGTCCTCCGGCGTGCTGACCCGTGCCAATGAGCTCTCCCGGCTGGAACAGCGCCGGGATGAGACGGATACACAGCTGAAAGCGGCCAATGAGCAGCTGCAGGAGGCGGCAAAAGCGGCGGCGCAGGCTGAGGCGGACATTGCCGGGGCGCAGAATCAGCTCCGGGAGGCGGAGGATCAGGTGCTCCGGCTCCAGCAGCAGAAGCAGCACTATTCTGTCCTGCTCGATACGCTTTCTGAGACGATCTCCTCGGCGCAGAAGGAGCTTGCCATTGTTGAGGATCTGCTCAGCGGCGGCAACAACCAGAATCAGTCGCTGACGGAGAAGGTCAGCCAGTGCAAGGCCCTGCGGGTCACACTGGAGCAGGAGCTTGCCCATGCCCAGAAGGCGCTGTCTGAAAGCAGCAGCCAGACCGAGGCGATCATCGAGAAGATCACCGCCGCCCAGCTGACAATTTCCGCACTGGCGGCAGAGCGGAATTCCACAGTGGAAAGCCAGCGTCAGCTGGAGGAGCTTGCACAGGCTGCCAGCGGCGACCGGGCAAAACGTCAGGAGCTGATGGAGGGCTACCGCAGAGAAAACGAAACGCTTTCTGCCCAACTGGAGCAGAAAAAGCAGCAGGAAGCCCAGCTCCAGTGCCAGATCGACGACCGCCGAAAGGATCTTCAGGCATCCGGCGAAAAGCGGCTTCAAATCGAGGGCAAAAAGACCCAGACTGAGAAGGAAGCCCAGCGCAAGAACAAGGAGCTTATGGACATGGAGCGGGAGTGCGCCCGGCTGGAGCAGAAAAAGGCCACCACTGCCATGGAGGAAAAGCAGATCCTTGATAAGCTCTGGGACAATTACGAGCTCACCAATACCACCGCTCAGGAGGCCAAGGTGGAGATCGAGAGCCTGTCCGCAGCGCAGAAGCGCATCGGTGAGCTGCGGCGAAAGATGAATGCGTTGGGGCATCCCAATATCGGAGCCATCGAGGAATTCCAGCGGGTCAACGAGCGCTATGAATATCTCTCCGGGCAGCGGGACGATGTGGAAAAGAGCCAGAAGGAGCTGCAAAAGATCGTTGGAGATATCACCGGCGAGATGACCGAGATCTTTGCGGTGGAGTTCAAAAAGATTAACGAATACTTCGGGCAGACCTTTACGGAGATGTTCGGCGGCGGCAAGGCCAGCCTCCAGCTGGAGGACGAGAATGATATCCTCTCCTGTGGCATTGAGATCAAGGTACAGCCCCCCGGCAAGCAGGTCAAGACCATCATGCTTCTGTCCGGCGGCGAGAAGGCGTTTGTGGCAATTGCCCTGTATTTTGCAATCATGAAGGTGCGGCCCACGCCCTTCTGTATGCTCGATGAGATCGATGCGGCGCTGGATGACCGGAACGTTGGGCGGTTCGCCGCCTATCTCCGGAACCTCAGCAGCAAGACCCAGTTTATTGTGATTACTCACCGGCGCGGTACCATGGAAGCGGCGGATGTCCTCTACGGTGTGACCATGCAGGAGCAGGGCATCTCCAAGGTGCTCTCCGTGGACCTCAATCAGGTGGTAAAGGAACTAAACATAACGTAAGACAGCACCGCTTTGTGCGGAATGATACGGAAAAACCTCAAGCTCCTGCGGGAGAGAAAGGAATATGGCACATGGGCTTTTTTGAAAAAATCAAGGCCGGACTGACGAAAACCCGGCAGAGCCTGCAAAGCACTCTGGGCGGCATTTTTGCCGGCTTCCATGGGATCGACGACGATTTTTATGACGATCTGGAGGAAAGCCTGATTCTGGCGGATTTGGGCGTGGATACGTCGGTGAAGGCTGTGGAACAGCTCCGGGAACGGGTCAATATGGAGCATCTGAAAAATGCAGACGAGGTGCGGGAAACGCTCAAGGACATTCTGGTGGACATGCTGAACGTGGGGGACACCCAGCTAAGGCTCTCCACCCGTCCCAGCATTATTCTGGTGATCGGCGTCAACGGCGTCGGCAAGACCACTACCATCGGCAAGCTGGCTCATCAGCTGAAAAACGATGGGAAAAAGGTGCTGCTGTGCGCAGCAGATACCTTCCGTGCGGCGGCAGCCGATCAGCTGGAGATCTGGGCTGGGCGTGCCGGTGTGGATATCATCCGGCAGCACGAGGGTGCTGACCCGGCGGCGGTGGTGTTTGACGCCATCTCTGCGGCGAAGGCCAGAAACGCCGATGTGATCCTCTGCGACACGGCGGGACGGCTGCACAATAAGCAGAACCTTATGAATGAGCTGGGGAAGATTTCACGGATCATTGACCGGGAACTGCCCGATGCGGACAAAGAGGTGCTGCTGGTGATCGACGGCACCACCGGGCAGAACGGCCTGTTGCAGGCAAAGCAGTTTCGGGAGATCGCAGGCGTTACCGGCATGGCGCTGACCAAGCTGGACGGCACGGCAAAGGGCGGCATTGTCATTGCGGTGGCGGATTCCCTGCAAATTCCGGTGAAGTATATTGGCGTGGGCGAGGGCATGGAGGATCTGATGCCCTTTGAGGCCCGCGGTTTTGTGGATGCGCTGATTTAAGGCGGCATAAAGGAGCAGATTATGACACGGAAAGACGGACGAGAGTTAGATGAGATCCGCAAGGTGGAGATGCTGACGGGCTTTACCCGGTTTGCAGAGGGCAGCTGCCTGATCTCCTGCGGGGATACCATGGTGCTCTGCAACGCCTCGGTAGAGGAACGGGTGCCGGATCATGTAAAAAAGGGAGGCTGGATTACTGCGGAGTATTCCATGCTGCCCAGAGCCAATCGAGAGAGGAGCCGCCGGGATGTTTCCAAGCTGAAGCTCAGTCCCAGAAGCGCCGAGATTCAGCGGTTGATCGGGCGCAGCCTGCGGAGTGCAGTGGATCTTTCCAAGCTGGAGGGCGTAAGCATCACCGTGGACTGCGACGTGCTTCAGGGAGACGGCGGCACCCGAACTGCCTCTGTGACCGGCGGCTTTGTAGCGCTGGTGCTGGCGTTTCGGAAGCTGATCGAGAAGGGCGTTATTGAGGAAATGCCCGTATCTACCTTTGTTTCCGGCATTTCCGCCGGTGTGGTGGGCGGCGTTCCCATGCTGGATCTCCAGTATTCCGAGGACTCCAAGGCCGATGTGGATCTCAACTGCATCATGGACGGGAACGGCAATATCATTGAATTACAGGGGACCGGCGAGGGCAGACCCTTCACCATGGACGAAACCCAGAAGCTTTTGGAGCTATGCCGGAAGGGCAATGAGCTGCTCCAGACAAAGCAGAAGGAAATTCTGGGAGAACTGGTATGAGAGTGATCCTTGCCAGCAATAATGAAAATAAGCTCCGGGAAATGCAGCAGATCCTCAGCCCTCTGGGCTGGGAGATCCTTCGGCAGAAGGATGCAAAGCTGCACCTTGACCCGGACGAAAACGGGGAAACCTTTGAGGATAACTCCCGAATCAAGGCGGAGGCGGTGATGCAGGCGTCGGGTCTGCCCGCCATTGCCGATGATTCCGGCGTGTCGGTGGATGCTCTGAACGGCGCACCGGGGGTTCACTCAGCCCGCTATGGCGGTGCGGCCTGCAATACCGACGAGGACCGGAATCAGTTCCTGCTGAAAAACATGGAGCAGGTGCCGGACGGCAGCCGGGGCGCGAAATTCGTCTCGGTGATCACCATGGCCTATCCGGATGGAAGAATTGTCTCCGCGCGGGGCGAGCTGGCGGGGGAGATCCTCCGGCAGGAACAGGGAAACGGCGGCTTTGGCTATGACCCCCTGTTTTATATCCCAGCGGAGGGCTGCACCATGGCGGAGCTGACCCCGGAGCGAAAGAATGAAATATCTCATAGAGCGGTGGCTCTTCAAAACTTTGTAAATCAACTGAGGTGACAAAATGCTGACAAGTAAACAGCGGGCGGAGCTTCGCGCCCAGGCAAATGGACTGGATGTAACGCTGATCGTGGGAAAGGAAGGCATTACCGATACCCTGATCGAAAGCGCCGGGATCCTGCTGGAATCCAAGGAGCTGATCAAGGGCAAGGTGCTGGAGACGGCGGGACTGACGGCCAGAGAGGCCTCCGACCAGATCTGTGCGGCAACCGGTGCAGACGGCGTGCAGTGCGTGGGCAGTAAGTTCGTCCTGTACCGGAAATCCAAGAAGCTGGAGGCACAGCGTGCCGCAGCCAAGGCCAAGGAGCGGGCTGCCAAGAAGGTCAACCCGGTTCGGGCGGGCATCCAGCGCCGGAAGGCTGCCGCAAAAAAGGAGCGGGAGCGCAAGGACGAATATTTCCGCAAGCAGCGGGAAAAGGAGCGCAAAGAAGGCAAACGATAATTTTTTTCGGCAACACTGTACAAATGCATCTGCGGATTCTGACGGACCTTTTCCGCCAGAAATGCGTTTGTAAAACCTTGAAATACACAAAGTATGTCTGCGGTTTTACACCTTTTTTTGACGCAAAATCTCTCGTCAGACTCTCTTGACGATTTGCGCGGTATTGCCGTAAGTCGATCGATCCTCGATATCCATCATGAGAAGGGAGACAGATATGGCGAACATCGGTATTTACGGCGGTACATTCAATCCTCCGCACCTGGGCCATGTGCTGGCAGCAAAGGCGGCAAAGGAGGCACTGGGACTGGATCGGGTCCTTCTGGTGCCGGATGCACAGCCTCCTCATAAGGCGCTGCCTGCGGGTTCTCCAACGCCGCAGCAGCGGGTTGAGCTGGTGCGGCTGGCATCCTATGCGGAGCCGTGGCTGGAGGTCAGTGAAGTTGAGCTGGGACGTCCGGGAAAGAGCTATACTTCAGATACCCTGCGGCTGCTTTCGGAGCAGTATTCCGGCGATACACTGTATCTGCTCATGGGAACGGACATGTTCCTGTCCCTGCACACCTGGCATGAGCCGGAGGTGATCTGCAAGCTGGCCTGCATCGTTGGGATGAACCGGGAAACTGCACCAGATGGCTCCATGGAAGAACAGAAGGGGCGGCTGGAGGAGCTGTTTGGTGCTGATGTCGTGCTATTGAACAATGCTCCGCTGGAGATATCCTCCACACACCTTCGACGGATGCTGATTCTGGGAGGCGCAGAGCATTATATGGATCCCGCTGTCCTCTCCTACATCCGGGAAAACTGCCTATATGGAACCGGACGGAACTATAAAAACCTGCCGGTGGAAGAGCTGAGGGACGTGGTGGTGTCGCTTTTGAAGCCCAAGCGGGTCAATCATGTATTGGGCTGCGCGGAGACGGCGGTGCGGCTGGCGGAGAAGTACGGCGCAGATCCGATGCTTGCCCGGCGGGCCGGTCTGCTCCACGACATTACCAAGGCCATGGACGGCCCCGACCAGTTGCTATTGCTGGACAAATATGATATAATAGTCAGCGATTTTGAGCGAAACCACCCAAAGCTGCTTCATGCAAAGACGGGAGCCGGGGCGGCAAAATGTGTGTTCGGGGAGTGCGACGAGGTCTGCCGTGCTATTTACTGGCATACCACCGGCAAGCCGGATATGAGCCTTATGGAAAAGATTATATATATCGCAGACTATATGGAGCCGAATCGGAGCTTCCCCGGTGTGGAGGAGCTGCGCAAGGTGGTATTTCAGGATCTGGATCGCGGGCTTCTGAAGGGCTTTGAAATGTGTATTGATGAGCTTGTACGGGAGCATAAAACAGTCTGCCGGGATTCGGTGGATGCGCGGGATTATCTCCGGCGTCAGCTGATGGCGGCGGAACCCTAAGGATGGAAGGATGAATCAGTTGCTGACATCAAAAGAGGCTGCCATCATTGCAGCCAAAGCATTGGATAACAAAAAAGCGGTCAATCTGATGCTGCTGGAGGTAAAGTCCGTTACGGCGCTGACGGAGTATATGCTCCTTGCCACCGGTACCTCGGATACCCATCTTCGCGCCCTCTGCGATGAGGTGGAGAAGAAGATGGAGGAGGCCGGAGAAACGGTCTGGCACCGGGAGGGCTACCGGGGCGACACATGGATCGTCATGGACTTTTCCGGCGTGATGGTGCATGTATTTACCCAGGAGCAGCGGAAGTTCTATGATCTGGAACGGCTTTGGGGCGATGCCCCTGTGATCCCGCTGGAGGAATATCTCCGGCCGGATGCAGAATAAATGGAAGGAATTCAGGTGACGTTCGATGAAATATGATTTTACTGCCATCGAAAAGAAATGGCAGAAGGTCTGGGCTGACGGCAAGGTATTTGCGGCGGAAAACGGCTCGGATAAGGAAAAATTCTATGCACTGGTGGAGTTTCCCTACCCCTCCGGCGCGGGTCTTCATGTAGGCCATCCCCGGCCCTATACGGCAATGGACACCATCGCGCGGAAAAAGCGCATGGAGGGCAAGAACGTGCTGTTTCCCATTGGCTTCGATGCCTTTGGTCTGCCCACCGAGAACTTTGCAATTAAGAACCATGTCCATCCCGCCATTGTAACCCGGCAGAATATCGAGAACTTTACCCGTCAGCTCCATATGCTGGGCTATTCCTTTGACTGGGATCGAGTGATCGACACCACGGATCCAAACTATTATAAGTGGACCCAGTGGATTTTCCTCCAGCTCTACAAGAACGGTCTTGCCTATAAGGCGACCATGCCCGTCAACTGGTGTACCAGCTGCAAATGCGTCCTTGCCAACGAGGAGGTCGTGGAGGGCGTGTGCGAGCGCTGCGGCTCTCCTGTGGTTCGGAAGGAAAAGTCCCAGTGGATGCTGAAAATCACCAAGTACGCCCAGAAGCTTCTGGACGGACTGGAGAATGTGGACTACATCGAGCGGGTCAAGACCCAACAGCGGAACTGGATTGGACGCTCTACCGGCGCAGAGGTGGACTTTGAAACCTCTGAGGGGCATAAGCTTCGAATCTATACCACCCGTCCTGATACCCTGTTCGGCGCAACCTATATGGTCATCGCTCCGGAGCATGCGTATGTGAAGGAATGGGCGGATAAGATCACCAACTATGACGCGGTGGAGGCCTATGTTGCCGAGGCAGCGCGGAAGTCCGACTTTGAGCGTACTGAGCTGGTTAAGGATAAGACCGGCGTCAAGCTGGAGGGCGTCTATGCCATCAATCCCGTCAACGGCAAGCATATCCCGATCTTTATCTCCGACTACGTCCTGTCTACCTACGGCACCGGCGCGATTATGGCAGTTCCTGCCCATGATGACCGTGACTTTGCGTTTGCAAAGAAGTTCGGCTGCGACATCGTTCAGGTGGTAGCCGGCGGTGATATTACCGAGGGGGCGTTTACCGCAAAGGATGACTCCGCTACTCTGATGAACTCTGACTTCCTCAATGGCATGACCGTGCATGAGGCAATCCCGGCTGTGACAAAGTGGCTGGAGGAGAAGGGAATCGGCGAGGGCAAGGTCAATTATAAGCTCCGCGACTGGGTGTTCTCCCGTCAGCGCTATTGGGGCGAGCCTATCCCCATCGTACACTGCCCCAAGTGCGGCACCGTTCCCCTGCCGGAGAGCGAGCTGCCTCTGGTGCTGCCTGAGGTGGAGAGCTATGAGCCGACTGACGACGGCGAAAGCCCGCTGGCACCCATGACCGACTGGGTGAACTGCAAGTGCCCCAAGTGCGGCGGTGACGCCAAGCGGGAAACCGATACCATGCCCCAGTGGGCAGGCTCCAGCTGGTACTTCCTCCGGTATATGGATCCCCACAACGACAAGGCGCTGGCTTCCAAGGAGGCGCTGGATTACTGGGGTCAGGTGGACTGGTACAACGGCGGTATGGAGCATACCACCCTGCATCTGCTCTATTCCCGGTTCTGGAATAACTTCCTCCACGATATCGGCGTGGTTCCCAATGCAGAGCCCTATGCCAAGCGTACCAGCCACGGCATGATCCTGGGCAAAAACCCCCACTATGTGGGTAATGTGGAAAGTCAGGAGGAAAAGGACGCACTGATCCACAAGTATGGCAATCAGGCGCTGCGTCCGGCGGTGAAGATGTCCAAGTCGCTGGGCAATGTTGTAAACCCTGATGATGTCATCAAGGCCTATGGTGCGGATACCATGCGGCTGTATATCCTCTTCATCGGCGACTTTGAGAAGACCGCCACATGGTCCGACGACGCGGTGAAGGGCTGCAAGCGCTTTCTGGATAAGGTGTGGAATCTGGGTGAGGCTGTCACCGACAATGAGACAGAGGTTTCAAAGAAGAACGAGATTGCTGTCAACAAGGCCATTAAGAAGGTGGGCGAGGATATTGACGCGCTGAAAGCCAACACTGCCATCGCTACCCTGATGAGTCTGGTGAACAGTTTCAACGCCGGCGGCTGTAACAAGGCGGAGCTGAAGATCTTGCTGACGCTTCTTTGCCCCTTTGCGCCCCATATCTGCGAGGAGATCTGGGAGCAGCACGGCTTTGATGGACTGTGCAGCCTGACCCAGTGGCCTGCCTACGATCCTAAGAAGACTGTGGACGCGGAGATCGACATGGCAATTCAGGTCAACGGCAAGTTCCGCGGCACCATGCGCATTGCCGCCGATGCGGACAAGGATACCGCCATTACCGCAGCCATGGAAACCGATATTGTGAAGCGGCAGATGGAAAATCTGGGCGGCGAGGTCCGCAAGACTATCGTGGTTCCCGGTAAGCTCATTAACCTGATTATTAAGTAAGGGCAACACCATCCGGCGGTATTGCCCAAAGAAGATGGAAATACCATGGGCAGCATGGCCCCGTTGCGGTGCTGCCCATGATAATTCTGCGTTTTACGCTGTAATTTGCAGATTTATGCTTGACATTTCCATGCTCTTTGCATATAATAAGAAAAGCCATCGAATGGCCCTTAAAGCATTTCAATAGGAAATGCATCGGAGGGAGGGAAAATCATGTCTGAGATCCGCGTAAAAGAAAATGAGTCTCTGGAGAGTGCGCTCAAGAGATTTAAGCGCAGCTGTGCGAAGGATGGCGTTATCGCTGAGGTTAAGAAGAGAGAGCACTATGTTAGCCCCAGCCTGAAGCGTAAGCAGAAGTCTGAAGCCGCCCGGAAGAACAATAAGAGAAAGTATTATTGATTTTCTGAATGCGTTTAGGCGCCCCGCAGTGCGGGGCGCTTTCATTCTGCCTCCAGCCATACCGGCGTGATGGCGTATGCAACGCCAAGCTGCTGGCACAGCCGCAGCTTCCAGCGCAGGGTTTCACGAGTATCCCCAAGGAGCACATGTGGACCGTCGGCACGCCGCAGTGTGCAGTATTCCGTGCCGAGGGCTGGGGAAAAGTGGGGATGGAGCGCATCACGTCGGCGCGTAAAAGCCTCTTGGGTGAGGAACTGACCGATTCCACCGGGGCAGGGCAGAGGAAAGTCCATGTAGACCGGATAAATCCGGACGCAGAGCTTCTGACCGCATTCCCGGACGGCTCGATTCAAGTAGTCCTTCAGCGTTCCGCCGGATACGGCGCAGTCTGTGACGGCACATGGCTCCGGCAGCTGCGTGAGATCGTGATAAACGAGGATTGACAAGCAGGTAACCTCCTGTTAAGATAATGAAGCTGCCGCAATCTATGCGGTCTGCCCTGAGAATATACCGAAATGAGTTGAAGCTATGCATTTTTCACTGCTTGCTGATTACGAAATCGACAGAATCACAGCCCTTACGCCGGAGTGGCTGGAAGCCCACGGGATTCGGCTGCTGCTGCTGGATTTTGATAATACCATTGTACCCTATACCACGTCGGAGCCAACGGAAGAATTTCTCCACTGGAAGGAGCAGCTTGCTCATGCAGGTATCTCGATGATGGTGGTGTCCAACAGCCGGAAAAGCCGCCGGGTACCAGACTTTTGCGAAAAATGGGACATCCCGTGGATCCGCCATGCGGGGAAGCCCAATCCTAAGGGAATTCGCAGCGCCATGGAGCGTATGGGGCAGGCACCGGCGCATACAGCGATGGCGGGGGATCAGACCTTTACGGATATCCTTGGGGGAAATCTGGCAGGGGTCACATCAATTCTGGTCTATCCGCTGTATTTCAGCAACCCCTTTCAGCGGATTCGCTACGGAATCGAGCGTCCGTTCATCGCTATGGGAC
>CAJKSU010000063.1 GCA_905202605.1 uncultured Eubacteriales bacterium | reverse complement strand
CCAAACCAGGCGCGATACCAACTTCGCTATACCCGGATATTCAATTTCTGCCATTATACCACGGCGGAGAGAAAAATCAAAGATTTTCCTGCCTGTGGTCATTTATGTGGTCAAAGCCGTTTTTGTGCCGCTTTCGGCAATTGGGGGAAATCCCGCAAACACAGGCGTCACAAGGCTTTGCGGCGTTTCGCCCTGCCTCGTTTCGGATACCGCCACGGCACACCCAAAGCAGGCGCGCTACCAACTGCGCAACACCCCGTTATGAAGTTGGGCGATCCGGTTGGGCGTATTCTCCCAAACCACCCGCGCTACCAGCTGCGCCACACCCGGATTTCCTCCTTATTGTATCACAAATGCTTGAATTCTTCAAGCTCTTTTTGGAGAAATCGGAAAACGGGCTGGTTGCAGGGGAACCGGCGCTGTGCTATAATGGCCGAAAAAGAATCAAGACAATCCGAAGAAAGAGGCAGAGGACAGAATGGAACAAAGCAATTGGAAGAAAATGCTGGATGAGGAGGAATATCTGCCGGACACGGATATGGCGGAAAAGGCCTATACATGCAGTCAGGGGCTGTGCTTTATCAATAGCCGCCCGCCCAGAGAGCCGGAACGGGAGGAGTTTTTGCGGCACTTTTTCGGCGCAATCGGGGAGCATGTGACCATAAAAGGAAACTTTAACTGTGATTATGGGAAGAATATCTACTTTGGCAGCGGCGTGATCGTGAACTGCAATGTGACGATTCTCGACACCAATCGGGTGGAGATCGGAGACGATGTATTTCTGGCACCTGGGGTGGTAATCTCTGCGGCGACCCATCCTCTGGATGCGGCAAGACGGGTCAGCCGGCATTTTCAGAGCCATCCCATCCAAATCGGGAAGCGGGCATGGATCGGAGCCAACGCCACCATTCTGACCGGCGTGTCCGTTGGAGAAAATGCTGTGGTGGCGGCGGGAGCTGTGGTTACAAAGGACGTTCCCGCCAATTGTCTGGTAGGAGGTATCCCGGCACGGGTGATTCGGGAAATTCCTCAGGAAGAAGACTGCAAGCCTGCCGGGGTCTATGGAATATAAGCGGAAAAGCCAGCCCAAACGGGCTGGCCTTTTTGTCAGATATCAGGAATAGACGCTTTGGATTCGTTTTAGAATTTCGGCGTCTGCGGGGCAGAACTCATACTGGGGAATCTCGGAGGGAAGGATCCAGCGGAGGTCGTTATGCTCCAGAAGCTTCGGCGTACCCGCTGCAATGGTGCAGTGATACAGGCTCAGATGGATGGTGAGATCCGGATAAGCGTGGGTCAGCTCCATAAACAGCTCGGCAGGGGCAACGGTAATATCCAGCTCCTCATGGCATTCCCGGATCAGCGCCTGAGGCTTTGTTTCCCCCGGCTCCACCTTGCCGCCGACAAATTCCCACAGAAGCCCCCGCGCCTTATAAGCGGGGCGCTGGCAGATCATGAAGCGATCATGATCCCAGATCAGCGCGGCAACAACCTCGGTCACGCCTGTGCCTCCAGCTTTTCAAGCCCCAGATTCAGGCGGCGGAGGGTTTCCTCACGACCCAGAATCAGCGCGATCTCAATGGCGCCACCGGGGGTGACGGATTTACCGGCAGCGGCAATGCGCAGGGGCCACATGACCTTGCCAATCTTGATGCCGTCGGCCTCCGCCAGCGCATAGAGCACGTCGTGGATGGCATCATAGCTCCAATCCGCCAGAGCGGTCAGCGCATCCGTCTCCTTCTGCAGCAGCTCCTTGGAGCTTTCGGCGGTGAGTTTGTTCTTCTTATTGGTGAACAGCGCAATGTCGTAGTCCGGCAGTTGATTGAAAAACGCAATCATCTCTGGAATCTCATCCAGACGGTTGAGGCGAGTCTGAAGCAGGGGCGCAATCTGCGCCTTGTCCACATACGTCTGAGTAATGGCGCTGTCAATCCACGGCTTTGCAGCTTCGGCAAAGTCCTCCGGAGTAAGCTCCTTGAGGTAGGTGCTGTTGAAATAGTTGAGCTTTTCCAGATCAAAGGCAGAGGGAGATTTGGAAATGCCCTCGATGTCAAAGGCCTTGCAAAGCTCGTCCATGGTGAAGAACTCCTGCTCGGCAATTTCGCCTCTGGGGCTCCAGCCCAGAAGGGAGACATAGTTCTTGACCGCCTGAGAGAGATAGCCCATTTTCAGCAGATCCTCATAGGAGGGGTCGCCGTGGCGCTTGGACATCTTCCGGACATTCCCGGTTTCAGGATCGGTGATCATGACGCTGGCGCAGTGGACATAGGTGGGAATCTCCCAGCCGAATGCCTGGTACAGCAGGTTGTACTTGGGGGTAGAGGACAGATATTCGCTGCCGCGGACAACATGGGTGATGCCCATGAGGTGATCGTCTACCACGTTGGCAAAGTTATAGGTGGGCAGACCGTCGGATTTCAGCAGCACCTGATCGTCCAGCTCGCTGTTGTCCACGGTGATATCTCCATAGACGGCGTCATGGAAGGTGGTCTGCCCTTCTGGAATAGCCTGACGGATGACATAGGGAATGCCTGCGTCCAGATTCTTCTGAATCTCCTCCGGGGAGAGATGGCGGCAGTGTCCGTCATACTTGGCGTTGGGATCCTGGGCATGGAGGGCCTCCAGCCGATCCTCGGTGCAGAAGCAGCGATAGGCTGCGCCCTTTTCCACCAGAAGCTCCGCATATTTCTGATAGATCTCCCTGCGCTCGGTCTGCACATAGGGGCCGACCGGGCCGCCTACATCGGGACCTTCGTCATAGTCCAGGCCGCAGTCCGCCATGGTGCGCTTAATGACCGCCACGGCATCCTCTACCTTGCGCTTCTGATCGGTGTCCTCAATGCGCAGAATAAAATCGCCATCGGCGTGCCGTGCGATAAAATAGGTATAGAGGGCAGTCCGGAGATTGCCTACGTGCATATAGCCGGTGGGGCTGGGAGCAAAGCGGGTGCGAACCCGTCCGTGGGGAATCCGGGACTCCATTTCCTTGAAGTAGTTCATGTTGTACCTCCTGTACTTCACTTTTTCTATACCTTATTATATTTTTCGGGGGCGGGATGTCAAGGGAAAAAGCGGAATCCGCACCGTCAGACAGCGAAAATTACCGGAGAATTCTAATAAAAAACGGGAAAGCTGGTTTTATGATTGAAAAACATAAGATCCTGTGGTAAAATACTTTAGCTTGTAAGCAGAAATCCGACAAAAGGATAATCCTGTCATAAAGAAGGTTTTATATAATGGATGAGAAAAAAGTACTCCTTTCCGGCATTCAGCCCAGCGGTGATTTGACCCTCGGCTCCTATCTTGGCGCAATTAAGAACTGGGCTGAGCTGGCAGAACAGTTTGACTGCTATTATTTTATGGCGGATATGCACACCATCACCGTGCGGCAGAACCCGGCGGATCTCCGGCGGCATACGCTGGAGCAGCTGGCCCAGTATATCGCCTGCGGTCTCGATCCCGAGAAGAACACGCTGTTTATTCAGAGCCATGTCCATCAGCATGCCGAGCTGGGCTGGGTGCTCCAGTGCTACACCATGTTCGGCGAGCTGTCGAGAATGACGCAGTTTAAGGATAAAAGCGCAAAAAATGCTGAGAATATCAACGGGGGCCTGTTTGCCTATCCCAGCCTGATGGCAGCGGATATTCTGCTGTATCGTCCGGACTATGTTCCTGTGGGCGAGGATCAGAAGCAGCATGTAGAACTGACACGGGACATCGCAAATCGTTTTAACGGCCTCTACGGCGATGTGTTCAAGGTGCCTGAACCGTACATTCCCAAGGTTGGCGCACGGGTTATGGGCCTGCAGAACCCTACCAGTAAGATGTCCAAGTCCGATAAGGATCCCAATGGCTGTGTGTATCTGAAGGATGACAATGATACTGTAATGCGGAAGTTCAAGCGTGCCGTTACCGACAGCGAGACGTGTGTGCGCTATGACCGGCAGGAAAAGCCCGGCATCTCCAATCTAATGGAGATTTATTCCGCCTGCACCGGCAAAACCTATGCCGAAATCGAGACGGAATTTCAGGGAAAGGGCTATGGCGATTTTAAGCCTGCGGTTGGCGAAGCGGTGCTTTCCGTTACGGCTCCTATTCGTGATGAGGCACAGCGGATTCTCAAGGACAAGGCCTATCTGGAGAGCGTATATCGCACCGGTGCGGAAAAGGCATCGTATATTGCGGAAAAAACACTGCGAAAGGTGTATAAAAAGATTGGCTTTGTAGCCCGCTGAGAAAGGATGGTCTGATGACAACGAACCGGCAGGTGTTCACGGCGGTGATAGCAGTTTTGGCTGCGGCAGCGATATCGCTTGTGCTGACGCCTGTGGTAAAGACGCTGGCACCAAAATTTGGCTTTGTGGATGTGCCGAAGGATGAACGGCGGATGCACAAGCGGCCCATTCCCACCATTGGTGGACTGGCAATTTTTGCGGCATTTTTACTGGTATCTCTGTGGATGTGTGAGCTGAGCCGTCAGTTCCTTGGAATGCTGGCGGGGGCAACTATTATTGTGGTGCTTGGCGTGGTAGATGATAAGTATGACCTGAATGCCAAGTTGAAATTCGTGGTGCAGATTCTCGCGGCCGCAATTCCGGTATCTCAGGGCGTGGTGATTCGCTATATTTCCCATCCCTTTGGCTTTTTGGGCGTTCCCTATCTGTCTCTGAGCGTGATGGCGGTTCCTGTGACGATTATATGGATCGTGGCGATTACGAATGCAGTGAACTTTATCGACGGGCTGGACGGCCTGTCTGTGGGGGTCTGCTCCATCAGCAGTCTCAGCATGGGTATTATTGCACTGATGCTGGGACAGGGAAATGAAGCGGTGATCCTTGGCGCTCTGCTAGGCGCGTGTCTTGGTTTTTTGCCCTATAATTTTAACCCGGCAAAAATCTTTATGGGCGACACCGGCGCTACGTTTCTGGGCTTTATGCTCTCGTGCATGGCAGTGTCCGGGCTGTTTAAGCTCTATACGGTGATCTCCTTTGTGGTGCCGATTCTGGTGCTGGGAGTTCCGCTGTTTGATATCTGCTTTGCGTGCCTTCGTCGGATGTGGCATCATGTATCGCCCATGCATTCGGATCGGAGCCATATTCACCATCGTTTGATCGATTCCGGCTTTAATCAGCGTCAGAGTGTACTGATTCTCTATGTGGTAGCATCGCTCATGGGAATTCTGGCGGTCAAGGTTTCCACCAGCGGTGCAGGAAAGGCGCTGATGGTGCTGATCGCCGTGGTGGTGATCGGCTGCATTGCGCTGGCGATCCTGACTCGCAGCGATAAACTCCATGCCCAGCAGCTGGAGCAGGAGAAGCAGACGGAGGATGCCAAGGCGCAGGAGCCGGATGCACAGGATCATACGCAGGTAAAACCGTAAAAAGGAAAGCCCGAAGGCATTTCCGCCTCCGGGCTTACAGCATGAGATAGAGAAGTGCGCCCAGCAGCGGGAGATTGCGCGACTGGCTGCCGTCCTTCCAGAGCAGTACAATCAGCAGCAGAAGCAGCAGATCGTCTCCTTCCAGTCCCAGACCCTTGAGCAGACCTGTTAACGGAGACATCGCGGGGGGCTGATAGGTGCTGATGCATTGATTTGGCGCAGAGAAATAGGGATTATACATGATTGTCCTGCTCCAATACTGCGCTTGCGAGTTTTGCGGCTCGCATTAGGCTCATTGCCCGAAGTGCCTGATCCAGACGAAACTGGCGTTCCGGACGAAGCAGCGGACGCAGCGCAGTAAGCAGTGCGGTGGATTCATCGGGCTTTTCGGCCTCATGAAAGGCCTTGAGCAGCGTACTGAGGCTCTCTGGGGAAAGTCCGGAGAGCAGATTGCCTCCATCGGGGCGTTCTGCCACCTCCGGCTGCTGCTGCGGGGCGGCCCCATCAGAGGGCGGGGAAAGTCCAAGCTGCCGCGCCATATCCTGTAGCTGCTCCATGGCGCCGGGTTGGGATAGAAAGCCGCTGAGTGCGGCACTGAGATCATCCATGGCCGAACGACTGATTCAGCTTGCTGAGCAGTGCCTGGACCTCTGAATTCTGGAGCAGCGGAGCCATTTTTTCCTGTGCCGCAGATTCATTGCCCTGACGCAGGGACTGAGCGGCAGAGCGAAGGGCGCCGCCGCCGTCAGATTGCAGCAGCGCGATCAGTTGCCTGCCCTCTTTGGTGGCGAGCAGTGCTGCCATGGTGCGGGATGGATCGTCCGATTGCATAGAAGGGCCTCCTTTCATGGGATGCTTAGATACGCTATCCCATTGTATGCGTTCAGAACCGTGAGGTGCATAGCTTTTATGAAATTACTTGTCTTTTCTGATTCCCATGGGGTGCTGGACACCATGATCTGGGCCGTGGAGCATTATCGCCCGGATCGGGTGCTGCATTTGGGAGACTGCTGCGCCGATTTTACGGATCTCCGGCAAAGGTTCCCGGAGATTCCCATGGACGGTGTGCCGGGAAACTGCGACTATGGGGTGCAGGATGCGCCCACCAGATTTCTGGAGCTGGAGGGAGTACGGATCATGATGACCCACGGTCACCGATACGGCGTCAAGTCCGGCTATCTGCGGATTGTCTATGCCGCAAGAGAACAGCAGGCGGATATCCTGCTGTTTGGACATACCCATCGGGCGGAATGCTTTCGGGAGGGGGCTTTGTGGGTGATGAACCCCGGCGCTGCCGGAACAGGATGCTTTGGAATCATTACATTAACGCAAGAAAATGCGGAGTGCGTCCTGATGCGTCAGGATGGAAAGGAACGTTGTGATGCTGCTAACAATTGACATCGGAAATACCAACATGGTATTTGGAATCTATAAGGACGAGGAAATGCTCGGCTCCTTCCGGCTTTCCACCAATTCTACCGCTACCTCTGACGAAGTGGGCATTATGGTGGTTTCCTATTTTGAACGGTTCGGCTATCGGGCGGAGGATCTCAAGGCCTGTATCATTGGCTCTGTGGTGCCGCAGGTGATGTACTCCGTGACCAGCGCGATCATCAAGTATTTTGGCGTGGAGCCGCTGGTGGTCGGAACGGACGTGGATACGGGGCTGAAATTCGACAAACGCTGCTATGAAACCGGCAGACTGGGAACGGATCGAGCCATCAACTGCATTGCAGCGCTGGAGAAGTACGGAGGCCCCTTTGTGATATTGGACTTCGGCACTGCAACTACTATAGATGCAGTTGGACCGGACGGCATCTATCTGGGCGGTACCATTGGCCCCGGTCTGCAAGTCAGTTTGGATGCGCTGGTCTCCAGAACGGCAATGCTGCCACGAGTGGAGCTGCAAATGCCTCAGACTGTTTTGGGACGGAACACAGTAGAGCAGATTCAGGCAGGTGTTGTCGCGGGCTATGTGGGTAACATGGAGTACCTGATCCATCAGGTTATGGAGGAAATGAACTGTGATGGAATTAAGGTTATTGCCACCGGCGGCCTGTCCCGCATGATTGCGCAACAGACAGATCGGATTAACATTGTGGATTCCATGCTCACCATGGATGGTCTCAGAATGATTTATGATGCCAACCGGGATGCGAAGCCTGTAGAGGTGAAAAACTGAAAAATTACGTGGCTGCTGCAACCGTTCGTTGCAGCAGCCACGTTTTGCGTGAATGAAGAATTACAGAATCTTTGCCAGACGATCCATAGCTTCCTCAATGGAGCGGGTGGGGCAGGCGAGATTGAAGCGGATATGTCCTTCACCGCCGGTGCCGAAGGATGCACCGTCGTTGACAAATACCTGCGCTGCGGACAGCTTGTCCATCAGCTCCTTCTGAGAAAGACCAAGACAGCGAAGGTCGATCCATTGGAGATAGGTTCCCTCCAGCGGGGAGAATACTGCGCCGGGAATCATGGCTGTGAGCCGCTCCATAAGCACCTGACGGTTGCGGAGCAGATGCGGCAGCAGAGCGTCCAGCCAGCCCTCTGCGCCCTCATAGGCAGCAGTGGTGGCTGCGTAGGCAAAGGTGCCGAGAAAATGCCCGCAGTGAACGTTCTGGTCGGCATGGAACTTCTCACGGAGTTCGGGATTTTCAATGAAAATATTGCTCAGGGCGTTGCCCGCCAGATTAAAGGTCTTGCTGGGGGCAGTACAGATGATGCTGCGGTCAGCAAGTGCGGGGCAGGCCAGCGAAAATACGGTGTGACCGTGCTGATAGTCCAGATCAAAATGGATTTCATCGGAGAGCACATAGAGATCATACTTCCGGCAGATTTCACCCAGCTGCTGCAGCTCGTCCTTGGTCCAGACCCGGCCCACGGGATTGTGGGGAGAGCAGAGCATCAGCATTTTGGCCTGAGATGCCTTCTGCTCCAAATCGTCGAAGTCCATGGTGTAGATGCCGTTTTCACATTTCAGCGGGTTTTCGATGACGGTTCGTCCGTTGTTTTGGATGGAAGCGGTGAAGGGCGGGTAAACAGGCGTTTGAACGATGACACCATCACCGGGCTGCGTCAAGGCACGAATCGCAATTCCCATGGCGGTGACCACGCCGGTGGTCTGACAGCACCAGGACATATCCACTTTCCAGCCATGGCGGCGCTCCATCCAATTCTGCACGGCGCAGTCATAGCGCTCCTTTTCCGGCGGCGCATAGCCAAAGCAGCCGATGTCCACACAGCGGTGCATGCCCTCCCGAATGGCGGGTGCCAGATTCAGACGCATTTCCGCTACGGAGAAGCTGATGACATTGGGATCAGTGACGCCCTGCTCTGCCACAAAGGGATGGACGCCGCCGCCGGTGTTCAGTGTAGTAAAATCAAAATCCATGAAATCCACATCCTTTTCATAAGCTATCGCTATGATAGCACAAGAACGTACAAAATACAATCACAGCCGGGCCGGGGAATTAGAGAATTATACAGGGGAATACGGGTTGATTTTATCACAAAAACAGGGTATAATCATAAGATACTATGCCTATTATTTCATTTAATATATAGCGTGAGCGGCGCAGAAAAAGCTGGCAGCCGCATGCAGGCGGCCTGGGGCCGCAGAAGGAGTTTTTATTATGTGTGGTATTGTTGGATTTGCGGGGCATATCCCGGCGGCACCGGTGCTGCTGGACGGCCTGAGCAAACTTGAGTATAGAGGCTATGATTCCACCGGTATTTGCACCTGTGCAGACGGAGCGCTGCATATTGCAAAGAAGGAGGGGCGACTGTCCAATTTGATGGAGCTGACCCATGACGGAAAGGATGTTCCCGGGAATATCGGCATTGGGCATACCCGCTGGGCAACCCATGGTGCGCCCTCAGATGTCAACGCTCATCCTCATATCAGCTGCGATGGGAAGATTGCGCTGATCCATAACGGAATCGTAGAAAACTATCTGGATATTAAGGCGATGCTGTTAAAAGAAGGCTATACCTTCCAATCCGAGACGGATACTGAGGTGGCCTGCAACCTCATTGCCTATTGTCTCAATACGCGGGGCGGCACCCTTCTGGACGCAGTACAGGCGGCGCTGGATCAGATCGAGGGCAGCTATGCCTTTGTGGCGTTGTCCAAGGATGAACCTGACACCATTGTGGCTGCAAAGAAGTCCAGTCCTATGATTTTTGGCTTCGGAAAGGGCTGCAACTTCGTGGCCTCTGATGTAACGGCGGTGCTCCGGTACACGCGGGAGGTGGCGTACCTCAACGACGATGAGCTGGTGGAAATGACGGCGGAATCCGTCCATTTCTATGACCGGAAGGGCAACGAGTTGGAAAAGATCCCGGAGCATATTGACTGGGAACTGTCCGCCGCGGAGAAAAACGGCTATGACCACTTTATGCTCAAGGAAATCTATGAACAGCCCAAGGCACTTGCCAATACCATTTCGCCCCGGATTCGGGATGGGAAAATCGTGCTGGATGATATTAGTCTGGATGAGGCGTACATTCAAAAACTTTCCAGAATCTATGTGGTTGCCTGCGGCAGCGCATACTATGTGGGCTGCGTGGGAAAGTATATTATGGAGAAGCTGTGCAGGATTCCGGTGGAGCCAGTACTGGCCTCTGAGTTCCGCTATTGTGAGCCGCTCTGTGATGAAAATACACTGGTTTTGATTATTTCCCAGTCCGGGGAAACAGCGGATACACTGGCGGCACTTCGAGAGGCAAAGCGACGGGGCGCACGAACCATGGCGATTGTCAATGTGGTTGGCTCGTCAATCTCAAAAGAGGCCGATGATGTGATTTATACATGGGCGGGGCCGGAAATCGCGGTGGCGACGACCAAAGCCTATTCCACGCAGTTGGCGATTGTGGATATTCTCGCACTGTATATTGCCCGGCATAAGAAAAAGGTATCCCAAGATGAGCTTGAACAGGTGCTGTGTGCGCTCCAGAAGCTGCCGGAGCAGATTGAGGAGATTCTCCAGCCGGAGCAGATCGAGACGATCCGGGGCTATGCGGAGCTGTTCTGCCACGCCGAGGACGCCTATTTCATCGGGCGGCATGTGGATAATGCCACCTGTCTGGAGGGCAGTCTAAAGCTCAAGGAGATCGCCTATATCCATGCAGAGGCCTATGCGGCCGGGGAACTGAAGCACGGTCCCATCTCTCTGATTGAGGAGGGGACGCTGGTGATTGCCGTGGCAACGAACGGAAATCTTTTTGATAAGACCATGTCCAATGTCAAGGAAACCAAGGCACGGGGCGCAACGGTTCTGGGCATTACTATTCCGGACTATGCCCAGCGCATGGCGGAAACGGTGGATTACCAGTTCCTCGTTCCGAAGACTGAACCGATTCTCCAGCCCAGCCTGTCGGTGATTCCTCTCCAGCTGTTTTCCTATTACGTGTCGCTGCTGCGGGGCTGCGATATTGATAAGCCCCGGAACCTCGCAAAGTCCGTCACAGTGGAATAAAGCGATCAAAGAAAAAGCAGAAATGCAGAAAAAGAGGTGGGGGCGGAGTATTCCGCCCCCACTGAGATTATCGAAAAACTATGCGGGATTCCCTGCGACTGAGCAGCAGGGGCAAGCGTTCGGATGGGAAGGGCCCGCCCTTCGCGTTCAATCAAACGAGTTTTTGGACGCTATTACGGCCAAAACTCGCAGCCCAACTTGTCAAAGAACTTTTTTGACAAGTTGGGGGCGGAATATTCCGCCCCCGCTGAAACAATCAGAAAGGATGCTGTATCATGGATGCAATGGAAAATATTCTGACCCGGCGAAGCGTTCGGGTATACGAGGACAAGCCGGTGGAGCGGGAGATGCTGGAACAGGTGCTTTCTGCCGCGCAAATGGCTCCGACATGGAAGAATACCCAGACCCCCGGCTATATTGTGATCGAGTCTTCTGAAATGAAGCAAAAGCTCATGGAGGCACTGCCTTCCTACAATGTAAGAAACGTTTCCACCGCACCAGTGGTGATCGTGATGACCACAAAGAAAAAGCGCTGCGCCTATGAGCGGGACGGCAGCTTTTCCACGAAAAAAGAGGATCGGTGGGAGATGTTTGACGCAGGCATTGCCTGCCAGACCCTGTGCCTTGCAGCATGGGCCGAGGGACTTGGTACCTGCATCATGGGCATCTATGATGAGGAGCAGGTTCCCGCGCTGCTGGAGGTGCCGGAGGATCAGTACGTGACCGCAATCGTGTCTCTGGGCTACCCGGCGGAGCAGCCGAAGGCACCCAAGCGCAAGCCTCTTGACGAGAAGGTGCGCTATGTTTGAGGGATTCTCGCCCGCAGCCATTGACTTCCTCTGGGGCATCCGGTTCAACAATAACCGGGACTGGTTTCAGGAGCACAAGCCGGAATACCAGCGGGATCTCTATCAGCCCATGCTGGCGCTGGCAGACGCGGTAAGAGAGAAGTTTCAGCTGGAGGGAACCATACTGAAAACCTCCAGAATCTATCGAGATGTGCGCTATTCCGGCGGGATCCCCTATAAGGAGCATTTATGGTTCTGCATCCGGCAGGATAATGTGTTCTGGAGCGAGCATCCCTCCCTGTATTTTCAGATTGAGCCGGAGGGCGGCAGCTGCGGCTTTATCCACTATGCGCCCAAGGCGGCGCTGATGAATCTCCATCGGAAGCGGCTGCTGGAGAAGCCGGAGCAGTTCCTCGGCATTGTGGAACAGCTGGAGCAGGACGGGCGCTTTTCTGACCAGTCCACCCGCTATAAGCGCCCGAAGCCCGGCGGAACGCCGGAGCTGGAACGCTGGTATCAGCTGAAAAACTGCTTCTTCCAGCAGGAGATCCCGGTGGGAGAGCAGCTGTTTGATCCCAATTTGCCGGAGGTGTTGGCGGATAGCTTCCGAGCACTGAAGCCCATGTATGACTATTTCCGGGAACTGGAATTGGAACTGGAACGGGAGGAATAAATGCATAATAATAAGGGGACGTTACCGTGGGTGGTAACGTCCCCTTGTGTTATGACAATGGAATTTCGATTTCGGTGCTTCCGTCGGAGAATGTAATGGATTCCAGCATAGAAAGGTCAATGGGCGCACTCCAGTAGAATTCGCATTCATTTACCTGATTGCTCTCGCGATAGACGGAGCTGCCGCCGGTGACCGGAACAGAGGTGCCGTCAGAGAGCCGGGCATAGAAGGTGTAGACCTGCTGTATATCCGGGTCTGCCGCAGTAACTTCTTCGGCGGTAAATGCATCGCCATCCAGAATCATGACTTCAGGGCAATTGGAAACATAGTCAAATGTGATTCTGGACTCGGAGACGGAGATATTTGAAATCTCCAGCGTGATATCGTCTGCGAAATGGATTGTCTGCTCAACGTCGTAGTTTTGCGCTGCTTCGGTTTCCGGCAGCGTGAAGGAGAAATTCCAGACACCTTCTGTCTGTTCCATATCATTTAGCATCAGACTGCTGATGTCCATGGTCAGCTGTCCGTGGGATAGCGTGACACCCTCCGGCAGCTCGCAGGAGAGAATGCGATAATAGGATGTGCCGGAATCGCTGTTCTCCACAAGCCGGTCTGCAACGGCTGCTTCTGCGGAATAGGTAGTTCCGTCCGATGCGATAACCTGTATGGTCTCACTTAGAATGCAGGTAAACTGGTCATCGGGGTTCAACGGGACAATGGTGTAAAGAAGGTACGCCGTATCGTTGGTCACGGCAACGGAATCTACGGTGATGGTGATGCCATGATCCGTTACGCTCTCACCAAGGTCTGCGGATTTTTCTTCAATGGCATCCTTGTGAGACTGCGCCATTTCATTGGAGGCCATGTCGTTCCATGTGTGTTCCAGTGCATTGGTACATCTGGTATA
>CAJKSU010000062.1 GCA_905202605.1 uncultured Eubacteriales bacterium | reverse complement strand
GGACCACCGGGACCACCGGGACCACCGGGACCACCGGGACCACCGGGACCACCGGGACCGCCGGGACCACCGGGACCGCCAAAGCCGGGGCCATCCGGCGCAAAGAATGTATGCAGAAGTTCCATCTTTCGTATACCTCCTTCATTTCGGTGCATTCATCATACCACAATTTCTTTCGGCATGCAATCATTCGGAGTCAAAACATTTGCAAAAAATGCCGGTGCTTCTTCCAAGCCGGCAAAAGGTGTGGTATAATCATTTCTGTGAAACAAGCCGTCTTACGCCGGAATTCCATCCCCATGAAAGTTGGAGCGGATTCCATCGGACGAGCAAAGGAGGAGCTTTTATGAAACGAACCGATTTTGGCAATGCCGCCATTCTCCGCTGGCTGAGTTATTTCTCGGAATATGATGAGCTGGATCTCGCCACCCTACTGATTCTGGATATCACCCGGCAAAACAAGAACCTGATCCCTGCAGTACAGTCCACCCGGCAGGTTATGGTGCTCACCGACGCCGGACACCCCAACATCTTCTATGATATGTGGGACGCCGGACTTGGCGACTGCGACATTCTCTATAATGAGGGCAGTGAGCCTTCCGGCCCCATCAAGCATGACAAACTGCAGGACATGATCGATCGGGGCATCAACGCCCCCGCCGCCATGCTGATCATCAACGAAAACTACCGCAGCACCTACCAGATCGGTCTGGACAACCAGCGCTTCTGCGCCGGTTCCATTCGCTATGTCAGCAGCGAGATTCGCTCCATCATCATGTCCAAGCTTCAAGTAGAGCTGCGGGACACCATCCTCACCGTAGGCGCTGCCAGCATCGCCGTGGAGGCTGCACTGGTCGCTGCGGAGGGCGCAATCATCGCCGTGGAGCATAACCCCAGCGACCTTGCCACCATGGAGGAAAATGCAAAGGATTTTGGCCTGAACAACGTCACCTGCCTTGGCAGTGTCAGCGACTCTGCCCGGCTGCCGGTTCCCTCGCTTGCGTTTTTGGTTGCCTCGGAGCATACCGCCAGTGAAATCGCATTTCTTCTGGGTCGAAATCCGGAGATGCAGATTTTTGTCTACACGCTGGACTTCCAGCAGCTCTCTGCCCTCCCCGGTATTTTCTCCAGTCAAGGGCTGAAAATTCAAGAGCTGGTGCAGGTTGGTGTTTCCCGTCTGAACAATAAGGGCAGCTTTGACCGCGAGCCCGCCCCATGGCTGATCTCCGGTCAGCGATAAGCCTTGTTCTCCCGCATTAAGGAAAGCCGCAGTCTGCTCATGGGACTGGCCATTCTGGGGGTAGTGATTTTCCACGCGCCCTTTGTGATCTCCCACTATAAGCTGCGGGTCATTCATGACAATTTATGCTGCGGCGTTGACCTGTTTCTGTTCTTTTCCGGACTGGGAGCCTGTCATTCCATCCGTTCCCACGGTGGAAAAGGCTATCTGAAAAATCGCATGAAACGGCTTCTGCCCGGTCTGATTCCGATCCTGCTGCTCTGGAGCCTGCTGATGCATTTTCTGGGGTATTTAAGCTGGAAGGAATTCTTCGGCAGCATCACCCTGCTCGGCTGGTGGCTGGGGCAGTATCAGCAGCTCAACTGGTATTTCTCCGCGGTCTGGGCCTTTTTTCTGGCGGCGATTCCCCTCTACCGGTTCTTCTGCCGCACTCGACATCCGATTCTCCTCTGGCTTGGCCTATGCCTTGGAACCTTGATCGTTCAGTGGAGCTTTCCCGGCTACAAGGCCAGCATGCTCATGTGCCGCGCCATGGTATTCCTCACGGGCATGCTGTTTGGCCGGCTGGAACAGCTGGGCTGTCCCCATGAAAATCGGATCCGTCTGATCTCTCTGCTGTTTCTTGTGTTGGGACTTTGGTATATGGTGGTGGTCTACCGCTATGACGGCTGGGGGCTCGGCTACCGTCTGGGGCTTTGGTGGTATCCCTATGCCATGTTCACCCCCGGTCTGGTGATTCTGAGCTCCGACCTCGCCGCTCTGCTGCGCCGGTATGCGCCCATAAAAATTCTGCTCCGTCCCTTTGAACTGCTGGGTAAAAGCTCCGGTGAAATTCTCATGCTCCATATGGCGATCTATAAGATCATCCAGTGGGTCACCAAGATCTCAAATGGCTGGTGGGTGCTGGTGATCCTGTTCTGCCTTGCCGCCGGTGTATTTTATCAGAAATTCATAGTAAATTATCTTCCGTTCTCCAAATAACAGCAAAATCGCGTCTGCAAATGCAGACGCGATTTTGATTACCGTTTAGTGTTTCCAGATCAGAAGCAGCAGGCCGATAATCAGCCCAAAGCCCACCGCATAGACCAGCGCAATGAGCAGCGCTGCCCGGAGTGCGCCGAAAATATACAGCCGCCGATCCTTGGGATCCCAGTCCTGCTGGGTGCCGCTAGTCGGAGTCTGCGCTTCCGGCGCCTGCCGTCTTCCGCTTCGCCGCGGAAGAAACATGGACGGGCCGGCGACGTCGGACATATCCGCAATGGTGCGCCCGTCGTCATCGTCGTAGATCTTATTCCGCCTTGCCATTGTCGTCTCCGACTTCCTTATAATCGTCATACAGATGGCAGACCACATAATGTCCCGGCTCTACCTCACGCTGAGTGGGCGCCACCTCACGGCAGCAGTCCATGCACTTGGAGCAGCGGGTGTGGAACTTACAGCCCTTGGGCGGGTTCGCCGGAGAAGGAATGGTGCCCTGAAGTACAATCCGATTCCGGTGGGCATTGGGATCCGGCACGGGAATTGCAGAGAACAGTGCCTCCGTATAGGGATGCAGGGGGTGCTTGAAGATATCCTCCGTTGCACCGTATTCCACCAGATTGCCCAGATACATAACGCCCACGGTATCGGAGATATGCTCTACCACGGACAGATCATGGGATATGAACAGGTAGGTCAGGCTGTACTTGTCCTGCAGTTCCTTGAGCAAATTGATGATCTGTGCCTGAATGGAAACGTCCAGTGCAGAAACCGGCTCGTCACAGACCACGAACTCAGGGTTCAGTGCCAGCGCACGGGCGATGCAGATTCTCTGCCGCTGTCCGCCGGAGAACTCATGGGGATATCGGGTCTTATGGAAGGGCTGGAGGCCGCAGTTATCCATTACATTGTCGATGTAATCGTCAAACTCTGCCTTGCTGACCAGACCATGCTCCCGCACGGCCTCGCCGATGATCTCCCCCACCGGGAGACGGGGGCTGAGACTGGAGAAGGGATCCTGAAAGATGATCTGCATCTTGGTGCGCATGGCGCGCATCTCCTTGGCGGAGAGGTCATAGACCTCCTTGCCGTTAAAGAGCACCTGACCGCCGGTCTTTTCCCCGGACAGCCGGAGAATGGTACGACCCGTGGTGGTCTTGCCGCAGCCTGACTCGCCCACCAGACCCATGGTGGTGCCACGTTTCAGGTTGAACGTAACGCCGTCCACCGCCTTGACATAGCCCACGGTCTTGGAAAGCATGCCGCCCTTAATGGGAAAATACTTTTTCAGGTGATTGACCTGAAGAATATACTGAGGATCATATTCCACGGGGGTAAAGTTGTTCTTAATCACAAGAGATTCATTCTGTGCCATTTACTTCTCCCCCTTATCATAGTATCGGTAGCAGCTGACCACATGGGTGTCGGACAGCTTCACAACGCCGGGATATTCGCCCTGACAAGCGTCCACGCACATTTCGCAGCGATCCTTGAAATAGCAGTAGTTGGGCATATTCACCGGGTTCGGCACCTTGCCTGGGATGGAATACAGGCGGTCAACCTTCTTTCCTACCACAGGCTTGGAGGCCATCAGGCCGATGGTATAGGGATGGGCAGGATTCTCAAAAATCTCCTGTACGGTTCCCTTCTCCACCACACGTCCGGCATACATGACTACCACGTAATCCGCCATCTCCGCAATCACGCCCAAATCATGCGTGATGAGCATAATGGAAGAGTTAATCTGATCCTTCAAATTCCGGAGCAGATCCAGAATCTGCGCCTGAATGGTAACATCCAATGCTGTGGTCGGCTCATCGGCAATGATGATTCTGGGGTTGCAGGCCAGCGCCATGGCAATCATAACACGCTGGCGCATACCGCCGGACAGCTCATGGGGGTACATCCGATAGACGCCCTGACTATTGGCAATGCCCACCATCTCCAGCAGTTCAATGGTGCGCTTTTTGACTTCGTCCTTGCTCTTGTTCTCACCGTCGTGGAGCGCGATGACCTCGTCCACCTGATCGCCGATACGGAACACCGGGTTCAAAGAAGTCATCGGCTCCTGAAAGATCATGGACACATAGTTGCCCCGCAGGTGCTGCATCTGCTGCTGCGGCGTTTTTACGATGTCATAGGCCTTGCCGTCGCCCAGATTCAGGCGGATTTCGCCTTCAACAATCTGCCCCTGAGGCCGCTGGATCAGCTGCATCAGGCTCAGGCTGGTAACGGACTTGCCGCAGCCGGACTCACCTACCACGCCTACAGTCTTACCGGTAGGTACATCAAACGTAACGCCGTCTACACTCTTTACCGTGCCGGTGTCCGTAAAGAAGTAGGTGTGGAGATTGTCGAACTCCACCGCGTTCTTGGGATCATGCATGGTGGTGAGATATTCGCTTTCGGGCACATTTTTACGCTTGCGCTGCTTTTCAAACTGATTGGTAATCTTCCGATTTTCTTTGGAAATCCGCCGGGATTCCTTGGCGGACATATATCCTTCTGTCTGTTTTTTCGCCACTGCGGTTTCCTCCTTATCGCTTCATCTTGGGATCAAATGCATCCCGAAGACCGTCGCCCACGAAGTTAAAGCCCAGAACTGTAATCAGCAGACAGATACCGGCAGGAATCCAGATGAACAGATAGTTGGTCATAACAAAGGCATTGTTGACATCGTTGATGATGTTGCCCCAGGACGCAAATGGGAACTTCACGCCCAGTCCCAGAAAGCTCAGGGTTGCCTCGGTCAGAATGGTAGAACCAAGGCTCATGGTGCAGGTAACGATCAGCTGGGGAATGACATTGGGGATCAGGTGCCGGAAGATCCGGCGGGAAACGCTGATGCCGCAGGCCTCTGTAGCCGTCATGAACTCCTGCTCACGGAGAGACAGGATCTGTCCGCGCACCAGCCGGGCAATGGAGGGCCAGCTCAGGAAGCCCAAAATCAGCATCAGATACAGCATACGGATTTTTGGATCGACCTGCATGGCGTCCATAGCAGAGCCAAGAATAATAATCAGCGGCGTAGAGGGGATACAATAGAAGATATCCACAATACGCATAATCAGGTTGTCCACCCAACCGCCAAAGTATCCGGACACGCCGCCTAGGATCACGCCCAGGAACGCTGCGATGAACACAACAATGAAGCCGATAATCAGGGATACTCTGCCGCCGTACATCAAGCGGGTAAGCATATCCATGCCGGAGGTATCCGTACCCAGCCAGTGCTCCTTGGAGGGGGACGCATAGCGGTCATAGACATAGGTCTTGGTACTCTGAAGCACCGACCAGCTGTCGGTGTCCGCCTGATAGGTAATGGTATAGGTGGCTTCCTGCCCGTCGCTGTCGGTATAGACAAACTCCTCGGTGTCGCTGTCGATGGCTTCCTCCAGCTTTTCCTTAAAGTCACGGCTGATGACCACGCCGTTTTCCTTGCTCTGCACCACAAAGCGGCTGATATAGCCCATCAGCTGGTCGCCGTCCAGAATATTGCCATCGGCATCGAGTGTATAGGTGGTTCCGTCGGCCTCAAAGGTGCTTTCTCCGCCAGCATAGGCGATCAGCGCCGCCTTTTTCAGCTGGAAGCTTGGTTCCGCCGCGCCATCCTGTGCGCTGACGATATCCTTGCAGGCAATGGCAACGTCCTCGCCGCCGGAGGTGATGGTATAAAGATCATCGCCCTCAGCCTGAACATCATAGGTCACATCCTTATATTCAAAGGATGTGTTGCCCTTCATCTGCGCCAGAAGGAACTGTGCCTGCTCCGCCGATCCGAATTTTTGCCCGTCTGCAACCGCATAACGGAAATCCTTGTTTTTTACGACACCCACATATTCCTGATCCATATAGGTGTACGTGTAGAACTGCTGATCCTCCTGATAGGGGCTGATGACGCCGCCCAGAAAAGAGAACAGGAACATGGCAACCAGCATGGTCAGGCCGACCACTGCCAAACGGTTCCGGAAAAAGCGCTTGGCAACCAGCGCGCCGGGGGACAGCACCTTAACGCGGCGGTCATCGTTCAGAGAAAGGTTCTCAGTTTCCTGAGCGTCCTTGTTTTTCAGTTCTTCTCGATTATCCTTCACTACAAGTCACGCTCCTTTCTCATGCAATGCGCACCCGCGGATCAACCACGGCATACAGAATATCGGACAGCAGGTTGCCAATCAGCGTCAGAATGGCAATAAACGTCATGTAGAACATGGAGAACGGGATATCACCGGAGATCATCGCCTGATAAGAGGTATAGCCGATGCCCGGAATCATGAACAGTGTCTCGGTAATCAGCGCACCGGAGAACAGGCCGGGCAGGCTGCCGCCCACGATGGTCACCAGCGGAATCAGGGTATTCCGGAATGCATGATGGTAAATGACCTTATGCTCCGAAAGTCCCTTTGCACGCGCGGTACGGATGTAATCGGCGTTGAGTACCTCCAGCATATTGGTTCGGGTATACCGCATCAAGGAACCAACCGACACAATGACCAGCGTTACAATGGGCAGCACCAGATGGTTCGCCTTATCCAGGAACTGCCCCCAGCTGCTCAGCTGCGCATAATCACGGCCTACCAGACCATAGAGGTCAAACCAGCCCAGCTTCACCGAGAAGAACAGCTTCAGCAGGGTTGCAAAGAAGAAGGTAGGCAGGGAAATGCCAACCAGTGAGAAGGTGGTAATGGCATAGTCCGCTCTGGAATACTGCTTGGTCGCAGCAATGATACCCAGCGGAATGGCGATAATCAGCTCCAGAATAAAGGAAATCAGTCCCATCACAAAGCTCAGCCAAATGGTATCACCGAACTTCTGGGTTACAGGCACAGTGTACTTCCAGCTGTCTCCGAACTGGCCGCGTACCGCATCTCCCAGCCATGTGAAATAGCCCGGGACAATTCCCTTATCCAAGCCATAGGATGCATTGAGCTGGGTAATCCACTCGTCATAGCTCTTTGCACCGGGTTTCGAGGACAGCTGCATGGCCATATTCTCCACATAAGAGCTTGGCAGACATCGCAGAAGTCCATAGATGATGAATGTCACGCAAATCAGAATCAAGACAGACAGCAGGATTCTTTTGACGACATACTTTCGCAAGGAAATCCCTCCGTTTTCGACATATTGGAACAATATATCTTCTAGTAGTTTTTAATATGCTCTTGTTCCCTAAACGCTTCGCATATCAGTCTGCCGCTCCGCCTCCCAGCAGAGCGGCAGACTCGTATTCGAAGTCACCGCCGCCCCGCCCCCGAAGGGGCAGGGGACAGTGTCTTTTATTGGATATCCGGAAGAACGGAATCGCTGATTACTTTACAACGATGTTCTCAACCTCAGCATCCCAGCCCCAGTAAGGAGTCATGTCGGTGGGCAGGGAGCTGACATCCACACGCTCGGTGGAGACAATGTATGCCTCGGAACGCTGGTAAACGGGAACCTCAACGCCCCAATCCATGATGATCTCCATGGCAGCCTTATACAGGCCCTTACGGAAGGTTTCGTCGGTGGAGCTACGAGCGTCAACAATCAGCTCGTCCAGATCGGAATCGTTGATCTGATAGTAGTTGGTGGAACCCTCGGAATGGTACAGCTGGAACATATCAGGATCAGAGGAAGCCTGCCATGCTGCACACCACATCTCGGCAACGCCGGTCTGATAGGAAGCGTACAGGTCAGCAGCCTGCGCCATATCGTTGACATTCAGGGTGAAGCCGATCTTCTTAAATGCGTCAGCCGCATTCTTCAGCAGCAGGAAGGAGGGGTGGTCGCCAGCGCCGCCGGCGCCGATGTTCACCTGATACTCCAGCTTTGCGCCCTCGGGAGCAGCAGTCAGCTTGCCGTTCTCAACGGTATAGCCAGCCTTCTCGAAGTAGCCCAGAGCAGCCTGCAGTGCTGCATCATACTTATCCTCCTGACTCATGCCGTCGGTATAGATGGGGTTGCCGTCTACGTCTACGGAGTAAGCCACGGTGTAGCCGTCGTCAGTAACCTGAGGAGCAGCCCAGGAGGTGTTGGAGATGGGGTAGTTGATGACGGAAGCGGTGTTGCCGTAGTAGGAGCTGATGCCCTCGTCACGGTAAACGGCCAGAACGGTAGCAATGGCCTTACGCAGATCCTTGGACGCCTCGGAAGCGGGATCATCGCCAACCTTAACGTTGTTGGCAGCGAGGCCAATGTAGCCATAGCCGCGGTAGTCGATCAGACGGGTGGTAATGACAGAGCCGTCCATGGAGTCGTCGCCGTCGTTGTACTGTGTGATCTGGTCGGCAACCTCGGTGGAGTAGGAAGGATCGGAGATATCCAGAGTGCCAGCCTCAACGCCGGTGACCTTATCAGCCTCCTGAGTCTCCAGGAAGTTCAGGTGAGCAGTCTTAGGCTCGCCCTTGTAGTAGGTGGGGTTGGCATCCATGTAAACGGTGCCGTTCTCAAAGCTCTTGAGCACATAGGCGCCAGCGCCCATGGGCTGGGTGGTCTTCTCTCTGACAACGGACAGGTCGCCCTTATCAAAGCCGAACTTGTTGTTATCATAGTCGTACTTGCTCTCATCGCCATAGTAGTGGAGCGGAGCAATGGGCATGGCCAGCTGATAAATCAGGGTAGCGTCAACCTCGGTTGCTACAACACGCATGCTGTAGTCGCCGGTCTTCTGAATGCCGGAGATGTGGTCAGCGGACTTGCCGGTTTCCACACCAACGGTGGGATAGTTATATACGTCCTCAGGGATCAGGTCGGACAGTGCGGAGCCGGCAGACTCGGCCTCCATCTGAGAGAAGTTCCAGCCGTACTGATTGCCAATGGCCAGGAAGAAGTCCTTTGCGGTTGCGTCTGCATCCAGCTCAAAGCCCCACTGGGCAGCTGCGTCAGCAACGCTCAGTGCAGCGGACTCGGCAGCGCTGCCATCGCCGCCCATAGCAGCAACAGCGTCTACGATCTCCTGAGCAAACTTTACGCCGCCGTCGTTGACAGCGTCCCAGAATGCCTTCTGCTGATCCTCGGTCCAGTGGCTGAAGTCCGTGTTGTCTTCACCGGCCTCGGCAAGCAGGGCGGACAGGGTGCCCATGCCGCTGCGGTAGTCCTCCATACCCTCGATGGGGCAGGAATAGAAGGTCGCAGAGCCGTCATAGGTGGGGTCAGCGAACACATACATGGAGAAGATCACGTCGTCGATGTCTGCGGTGGTGCCATCGGAGAACTTGATGTCGTCGCGCATGGTCACATCGTAGTACACAGTGCCGTCATCATTCTCGGTGACAGTGATGTCAGCGGGACCATAGTAGGTGTAATCGGTGCCGTTGTAGGTGCGGGTCTCACCCTCGATGCCGCTGAGCACGGGGTTGGACACGCGGTCCACCGTCAGCAGGTAAACCTGGGTCATGTCGGTAACGCGCACGTCATCGGTATTGGAGGCAAAGAAGGGAGAGAACTTGCTCTCGAATCCGGTTGCAGCGGCTACCAGAGTGCCGTCATTGCTGGCGCTGGTTTCTACGCCCTCGGCGATTTCGGAACCAGCCTCGCCCTCCGGCGCACTTGCAGGTGCAGCACTTCCGGCGGAAGCAGCGTTATCGCCGCAGCCAGCCAGAAGACCTACGCACATGCAAACAGCCAGAAGCAGCGCAAGCAGCTTGGACTTGTTTTTCATGTTAAGAATTCCTCCTTAAAAATATTGAACATGAACGGACAAAATTGTACCGCGGTTCACAACATATCATGCTTCCTGCAAGGCAGGAAGCCAAAGGGGCGCACCTTTTTTCGATTTGGCGCATAATTGCGTCAGACCGTCCCATTATAGGGGCATTTACTGTTTCTGTCAACTTCAGTTTCTCTGAAAGATTCGGAAACGCTAGTTCATCCTTCCAGCCGCCAGCTTGCACCGCGAATGCACCGGAACAGCAGTACCATTGCCGCTGCGCCAGCACCCTCCAGCAGGAAAAACGCAAGCAGTACGCCGACGGTTCCGCCGCCGTGCAGGATGCAGTAGATTACCTGCCCCAGAATGCACAGCACTGCGGCCACTGCGGCGATCATCGCCCGGCCCGGGAGCTTTAACACGGTAGCGTCGTGGACATATTGCCGCATAGGCTCCCCGCCGCCGGTGAGCTCGCTAATCGTCCACAGACAGGAGAATGCCGCCACCAGCGCCACAATATAGGGGAGGAGCACATAGAAGCAGCCAAGAAAGCTCTCGATGGGCAGAAATCCCCCGGCCAGAAGGCAGATTCCGCCTCCAATCCCCAGAGTCCACAGCTCGGCCAGCAGTCGCTTTCGGCTTTTTCCTTCTGCGACATAGGTCATATGGGCGCCGGTATAGATATACTCCCCTGCCGCATTGCGCTGAAAATACTCCAGCATGGAATGTTTTTTCTTTCGGCTCATAAGTCAGGCCAGAACGCTGAGATCAAAATGCTCCAGATAGTCCTTGGCAGTCTGCGCCACGGTTCTCAGGCACTTCTCCTCAAAGGGGCTCTCCATTCCTGCGTTCTTCAGCAGTTCGGTGAAGGTGCGGCTGCCGCCCTGACGGGTGTAGGCCATATAGTGCTCCCACGCATTCTTCTGATTCTGCTGGAGCAGCGCCCAGAACTGGAGCGAAACCGTCTGTGCCAGACAGTAATCAATATAGTAGAAGGGGCTGGAATAGATGTGGTGCTGACGCTGCCAGCCCTCGCCCTCGGCATAGAAGGGGATGTCACCGTCCAGCTTCATCCATGGCATATAGATTCCCAGCAGCTCCTTCCAGACACCGTGCCGCTCAGCGGGCGTCATGTCGGGCTTCTCATAAACGATGTGCTGGAAGTGATCCACCATGGTGCCATAGGGAATGAAGGTCAGCGCCCCGGACAGGTGGCTGTAGTAGAACTTCTGGGTATCCTTCCCGAAGAAGCCCTCGGCCCAAGGCCACGCAAAGAACTCCATGGACATGGAATGCACCTCGCAGGCTTCCATGCTGGGCCATGTGTAAGACATGGGAACCCGATCCCGGTTCATATAGGCAGCAAAGGCATGCCCGGCCTCATGGGTTACAACCTCCACGTCGTGCTGGGTACCGTTGAAGTTTGCAAAGATAAAGGGAACTCGATAATCCGGAATGCTGGTGCAGTAGCCGCCGCCTGCTTTGCCCTCGGTGGACAGAACATCCAGCAGTTCGCCGTCCAGCATGGTGCGGAAAAATTCGCTGGTTTCGGGAGACAGCTCGTCGTAGAAGCGCTTTCCCTGTGCCAGAATATCGTCGGGGGTTCCAACCGGGCGGGGGTTGCCGGAGCGGAACTCCAACGCATTGTCCGCAAAGCTCATGGGGTATTCCTTGCCCAGCCGCTTTGCCTGCTCCCGATAGATGCTGTCGGCCAGAGGAACAAGATAAGTGCGAACTGCGGCACGGAACTTCTCTACATCCTCTTTGGTGTAGCAGTTTCTGCCCATGCGGTAGTAGCCCAGGGTGGTGTAGCCCTCGTAGCCCAGCTTTTTGCCCATCTGATCTCTCAGATGCACCAGCTTGTCATAGATGCCGTCCAGCGCAGTCTGATTGTCCTTATACCACTGACCCTCTGCCTTCCATGCTGCCAGACGGCGCGCATCGCTCGGATCGGTCTTAAAGGGAGACATCTGGGAAAGGGTATAGTCCTTCCCCTCAAAGGGAATCTGTGCCGATGCCAGAAGCTTTTCATACTCCTGAGTCAGGTCGTTCTCCCGCTGAATATCATCAATAATCTCCGGAGAGAACGTTTTCAGCGCAATCTCCGCATTTACAAACATCAGGTCACCGTATTCCTCGGCAAAGTCCTTCCGAAAAGGGGAAGCCAGCATTGCCATGGTCCACTTTTGCAGGTCTTCCTCCAGTTGGGGCTGTGCGCCATTCCAGAATCGTACCTCACCGTCATAGAATTCATCTCTGGTGTCAATGGTATGCCGAATTTCTGCCAGAGTAGACTGGGTAGAAATATGCTTCTCCAGTTCTTCCTTTTTGAGAAATATCGCCTTTGCGGCTTCATAGCTCTTCGCCACTTGAAGCTGAGCGGTCAGATCCTTAATCTGCTGCTTCAGCACCGCAAGTTCCGGGCGCTTATATTCCATCTGAGAAAACTTCAAGATCATCCCTCCGTTAACAGATTGTCCGTTCATGGTGGATTTTTTGTAAAATTGTGTTTGGGCAGGCCTTTCCTATCATCTCATCGTACCGTATATTATATGCGATATCCGCCCATTACGCAAGTGTTCTTAATAGAAAAACGACACATTTATTTCATTTCTTTTGCATTTTAGCTCATTAAATCATTGGGTTGACAGAGCTCCGCCAATTAACCCACAAATGTTGCAGGAATTGCATAAAAATGCTCCTGTGCGGGTTGTCCCTGTCACAGGAGCATTGTTTCTCTATTCCACAGTTAATGTATTCTGTGCAATCACCTTTTTCCATTGGGTTTTGAAGTACCCCATAAACATAATTCCGCTGAGCGTCCACGTAATGGGATATGCCCAGAACACCACTCGAATATCCGGAATAATGGATACGGTAATCGTAATGTATGTGATCCGAATGGCGCACCAGCACAGCAGCATCACGATCATGGAAACCTTCGCCTTGCCTGCCCCCCGCAGGATGCCTGCGCAGCAGTGGCTCAGCCCCAAAAGGCACCAGAACAGCGTCTCAATGTGTGCCTGCTGCACTCCAAAGTCGATTACATCCGGATCCCGATTGAACGCCGCCATCAGCCACGGCGCTGTGGTACATACGATTACGCCCACCAGCTCCGCAATGCCAATGGAGCAAAGCGTGCCATAGATGCTGCCCTTCCGCACCCGTTCGGTCTTCCCTGCCCCAAGATTCTGGCTCACAAAGGTGGAAAGCGCCATGGCGAAGCAGGTGATGGGCAGAAAACCAAAGCCCTCAATTTTGAAGTATACGCCGCAGCCAGCCATGGCGTGGGGGCCAAACTGGTTAATATTGGATTGTACAATCACATTTGCCAGCGAGATAATAGAGTTCTGAATTCCGGAGGGCAGACCAATGGCAAGGATTCTCTTAAGCATCGGTGCATCCATGCGTACCTGTCGCCAGATAATCTGATATTCCGTCCCGGGACGAGTCAGCCGATAAAAAGCCAGCACCGCACTGAGGCTCTGGGCAATGGTAGTTGCCAGCGCCGCCGCGCCAACACCAAAGCCCAGCACGGCCACGAACAGCAGATCCAGCACCACATTGACACCAGAGGAAATCATCAGGTAAT
>CAJKSU010000061.1 GCA_905202605.1 uncultured Eubacteriales bacterium | reverse complement strand
TGGAAGCCTGCGATTTCAAGCCCTTTGAGGCTGCCATCGCCGCAGGCGCGCCCATGGTTATGGTAGGTCATATGACCATGACCGCCATTGATGAGGATAGTCCTGCCTCTCTTTCTCACGAAATTATCACCGGCCTGCTCCGGGAGCAGCTGGGCTATGATGGAATCATCATCACCGATGCACTGAACATGGATGCCATCACCGACAACTATACCAGCGGCGATGCCGCAGTAAAGGCTGTCTCCGCAGGCTGCGATATGCTGCTGTGCGTCACGGATATCCCCACCGTGATTGATGCCCTGACCGAAGCAGTCAGCGACGGCACCATCTCCGAGGATCAGATCGATGAGAGCGTGACCCGTATTCTCACCGCAAAGCTCCAGTACGGTATCATTTCCTAACCGCAAGACGCTATCAGGGGCTGTCTCACTAAGAGACAGCCCCTGATATTTCTTATGCCTGCGTCCACTTCCAGTTCCGAACCTCCGGCAGATCCACGCCGAATTCACGGATATACTGCTTATGCTCGATGAGCTTATCCCGCATCATCTGAATCAGGAACGCCCCTCTGTTCCCCAGCTGGGGCAGACGATTGATCACATCCATCACCAGATGGAACCGGTCAATGTCATTCTGCACCCGCATATCAAAGGGAGTTGTAATGGTGCCTTCCTCCTTGTAGCCCCGGACGTGGAGCTGACGGTTGGTACGGCGATAGGTCAGCTCATGAATCAGCGTAGGGTAACCATGGAACGCAAAGATAATGGGCTTATCCTTGGTAAACAGCGCATCATAATCCGTATCGCTGAGTCCATGGGGATGCTCGCTGGCGGGCTGGAGCTTCATCAAATCCACCACATTGATGACCCGCACCTTGATCTCCGGCATATACTCCCGGAGGATCGTCACCGCCGCCAGCGTTTCCAGCGTGGGGGTATCGCCGCAGCAAGCCATCACTACATCCGGCTCCTGCCCTGCGTCATTGCTGGCCCACTGCCAGATGCCGATGCCCTGAGTGCAGTGCCGAATGGCCTGCTCCATGGTCAGCCACTGGGGACGGGGATGCTTGCTGGTAACCAATACATTGACATAATTCCGACTGCGGATGCAGTGATCGAAGCAGCTCAGCAGACAATTGGCGTCCGGCGGCAGATACAGCCGCACTACGTCCGCCTTCTTATTCGCCACATGATCCAGAAAGCCCGGATCCTGATGGGTAAAGCCGTTGTGATCCTGCTGCCAGACGTTGCTGGAGAGCACATAGTTGAGGGATGCAATATCCTGTCGCCATGGGAGCTGAGCGCAAACCTTCAGCCACTTGGCATGCTGTGCAAACATGGAATCCACAATACGGATAAACGCCTCATAGCTGTTGAAGAAGCCGTGGCGTCCGGTGAGTAGATAGCCCTCCAGCCAGCCCTGACACATATGCTCCGAGAGCATACCATCCATCACTCTGCCGTCGGTGGCAAGGAATTCGTCCTCCGGGGTCATGTCGGCCTGCCACTGGCGGTTTTCCTCCTCAAAAACATGGCCCAGCCGGTTGGACATGGTTTCGTCCGGCCCGAAGATCCGGAAGTTCTTCTCCTCCCGATTCAGCCGGAAGATATCCCGTACATAGCCCCCCAGCTCAATCATGTCCTGCGCCTCAACCGCACCGGGAGCAGGAACCTCGACGGCATACTTGCGGAAGTCCGGCAGGCGCAGGCTCTTTAACAGCAAACCGCCGTTGGCATGGGGATTGGCGCCCATCCGGCGATTGCCCTCCGGCGCCAGCGCCTGCAGCTCCGGGATCAGCCGCCCGTTTTCATCGAACAACTCCTCCGGGTGATAGCTCCGCAGCCACTGCTCCAGAATTGCCAAATGCTCCGGCTTCTCCATGGAAACCGGCACCTGATGCGCATGGAAGCTGCCCTCGATCTGTACGCCATCCACCTCCTTCGGGCCGGTCCAGCCCTTGGGAGAACGGAACACGATCATGGGCCAGCGAGGCCGCTGGGTATTGCCGCCCTCACGGGCCGCCTTCTGAATGGCGCGGATCTCCTCGATCACAGTGTCCAGTACCTCTGCCATTTTCTCGTGCATCTCCATGGGATCAGAGCCTTCGACGAAATAGGGCTTCCAGCCGCAGCCTTCAAAGAAACTCTGAACCTCCTCATGGGAGATTCGGGAGAACACCGTGGGATTGCTGATCTTAAAGCCGTTGAGATGGAGAATGGGCAGCACTGCGCCATCCCCCATGGGATTCAGAAATTTATTGCTGTGCCACGCCGTTGCCAGCGGGCCAGTCTCCGCCTCGCCGTCTCCCACCACGCAGGCCGCAATCAGGTCAGGATTGTCAAACACTGCGCCAAAAGCATGGGCCAGCGAATAGCCAAGCTCACCGCCTTCATTGATGGAGCCGGGGGTTTCCGGCGCTACATGGCTGGCGATACCGCCGGGGAAGGAGAACTGCTTGAACAGTCGCTGCATGCCCTCCATGTCCCGGCTCACGTCGGGATAAATCTCGCTGTAGCTGCCCTCCAGATAGGTCTGCGCCACCATGGCATTTCCGCCATGGCCGGGGCCGGAGAGATAAATCATGTTGAGATCATATTTCTTAATAATCCGGTTCAGATGGGTATAAATAAAGTTCTGCCCCGGCACGGTACCCCAATGGCCTACGATTTTCCGCTTGATATGTTCCGGCCTTAACGGCTCCCGCAGCAGGGGATTATCCAGCAGGTAGAGCTGCCCCGCCGCCAGATAGTTGGAAGCCCGCCACCATGCATGCAGATCGCTTCGTTCTTTTTCACTTAGTACACGGTTCTGTGTGCTCATAGTTTTCCTCCTTGTCATTCGCGTTGTATGAGACGTATGTAACAAGTTCATCTACTTCCATTATACACAGTTCCACGAAAAAAGCAAGAGCAATCCCACACAATTCGTCAAGTATCCTCCGTCGGAACGGCTGCGATAGCAGGTAGTAACGCTCCGACGCTGTGTACTTCGCTCTTTTGAGGAAGCATTGCCCTCTTGGCATCTCGCTGATTCCCGTCAAGCGTACAAGCCGCAGATGCAGCAGATTGCCAGTCTCATCTGAGCCGGGAACGCTGCACCCTAAAATGGTATCCCCAGCACAGCAGCCAGATGCCGATGTTGCCGGATGATAACAGTCCTTTCCCCAAAAAACAATCGAATTTGAGACATTCCCTCAGCTTCCTTTTTACTGTCTTTTTTGAGAAGACGCAGCGTTTTTTGTATCTGTTCCTATGTCCCGGCATAGGCCGTTGACATTTTCGCCCTCCAGCGTTATACTGTGCCACAAAAGTGAAAGGGAGCATCAGGTATGGCACAGACAACCCATCAGAAGGAGACTGCTCTAAAATCAAAACTGACCAGTTCGGGGCTGCAATGCCCCCGATATGCCGTGGTTGTCCCTATTATCTGGGAGAATAATGAGCCACAGCTGCTGCTGGAAGTCCGTGCAGCGGGAATTTCTCAGGCTGGCGATCCCTGCTTTCCCGGCGGCAGAATTGAACTGGGTGAAGCCCCCATGGCGGCAGCCCGGAGGGAACTGCGAGAGGAATTAGGCATTTCCGTTGCTCCGGAAGACTTTCTGGGGCAGCTGCCTACCGTTGAAACGCCCCTCGGCAGGCAGACGGATGTGTTTGTCTGTTCGGTATCCCCCGAAGCGGCAGCAGCAGCCGTCCGAAATCCGGCAGAGGTGGCGGTGCTGCTTCGGCCGTCTCTGCGCATGTTTCAGATGCATCCCCGTGCGGGGAGCTACTGCGTAGAGGGGCATACCGTCTGGGGCATGACCGCAGGCGCCATTCACCACCTGCTCGATGCATGGGCGAAGGCGTTCGAGGAAAACGAAGCATAGACGTCGCCCAGCCAATGATATGCCTCCAGTTTTCCGGACTCAGTCATTTAAACGGAGCAATTCGCTATTCGAAATGGATACTTCCCTGACTTCAGCGGGAAGTATCCATTTTGTTTTGCCCGAATTCGTCTATTGCTGTAGTCTCCCAGATGGCGTTTTGAAATTCTTCAATGGATGGTTTCATCGGCTTCCAGATGGCATACCTTGCTCGCTAGCCATCGAAACAAAGCGGAATAAGGTGCAGAATCAAAACTCTAAAAACAAACCGTAAAGTACAAAAGTAGTTCTTGTCCCACAATGCCCCGTCCGGTAAGATAAATATGAGGATATCTTCGGCCAAACAACGATTGTAAAAAGGAGCGAATGAAATGGAAAAGAATTTGTTACCAAGACGAATTACCGGTCTGTTTCTCTGCACAGCGTTGGCGCTGACGCTGTTTGCAGGCTGTGGCGGCAATTCTACCGACTCGGCTCATTCTTCTGCTGATGCTTCCGCAGCAGAAGTCGCATCCACGCAAGCCGCTGCGTCATCTGGCACCAGTGGCACAGCTTCCGAAGCGGCCGCATCCACTGATGCGCAGTCGAATTCTACGATGTCTGCCCAAGATGCGGACAACGTATCCCTCCCCATCTGCGATGAGACAACCACCATCAGCTATTGGTTTGAAATGAGTCCCATGGTAGCAGGGTACCTCAACACCATGAACGACAATATTACCTACCAGTATCTAGAGGAGCTTACCAACGTCCACGTGGATTTCCGTGCCGTATCCGATGAGACTGCCCAGAACTTCAATCTCATGGTGGCCTCAGGTGACTGGGCCGACATTATGGTCTGGGGCGCCAACTATTACAGCGGCGGCTCCATCAAGGCTGTAGAGGACGGCGTATTCATGGAGCTGACTGATGTTATCCAAGACTATATGCCCAATTATGCATCTCTGATTGATGATAAGGATATCTATCCACAGGTTATTATGAATGACGGCAACATTGGCGAAATTTTCCCCATTAACTGGGGGATCAGTGTCCCCGGTGTTGGTCCCATTGTCCGCAAGGACTGGCTGGACGATCTCGGAATCGACCCAGCCAGCATTGAAACCTACGATGATTACCATACCATGCTCACCCGGTTCAAAAATGAAAAGGGCGCTTCTCAAGCGCTGTATCTTGGGCCATATGGTGTCCCCACCGGAAACTACCTTGCAGCCGGTTATGGGATTGCCGCTTACTGTGATCCCGCCAGCGATACAGGCCCCTACTATCAGGAAGACGGCACCATAAAATTCGGACTAATTCAGCCGGAATTCAAAGATTATCTCAGTATGATTCACACATGGTATGAAGAGGGACTGATTTCCTCGGATTATATTAGCCACAGCGATATTCAGATATCAGCCGGAGACGTTACCGATGGAAGCACCGGCCTTTGGTATCACATGAGCCAAATTATGTCGGAGCATGTATCTCAGGCCAATGACCCCAATTTTGACAGCTGTGCCATTCAGGATGCAGTGAAGAATCCCGGAGACAAAACCCAGCTTGGCAACTATTCCGACAGCCGTGTTGAACGCAACAGCCTTTCCATCTCCGGCAGCTGCGAGAATATTGAGGTTGTAGCAAAGTGGATTGACTTTGCCTTTAGCGATCAAGGCTCCATGATCTACAGCTATGGTATTGAGGGAGAAACCTACACGCTGGACGCAGATGGCACCCCGCATTTTACCGCGCTGATCACAGACAATCCCGATGGGCTTGGAATGATTACCGCCTGCAATCTCTATGCCATCCAGACCGGTGTCGGCTATCTGGATCAGACCCGTTTCTATTCTGGCTATTCAGAGGCCGCCTTAGAGGCCGGAGACATCTGGATGAAAGCACTGGATACTGACCATCTGAAGATAATTCCTTCTGCGGCAAAAATGAGCACTGAGGATTCTCAGATCTATGCTGCGCACTATGCCAATATTGCCACCTATGCCGCAGAGAACATCGCCAAATTCATTACCGGAGCGCGTGATCTGAGCGAGTTTGATGCCTTCACCGCTGATATCGAGGCCATGAATATAGAAGAATGCATTGCTTGCTGGCAGCATGCAATGGATACCTATCTGGCACAGGAATGACGGAACATACGTCAGGGGCTGCTGCAATTGCGCAGCAGCCCCGTGTCTTCAACGGTATATTCCTCCGTTTTTTGTTTCCTTTGGCGTATGTCCCGTATATTTTTGGAAGGCACGGTTCATTCGATGGCGGTTTTCATACCCTACAGCCACCGCTACATCCTTAAGCAGCATATTGCGTTCCAACAGCCGTTGCGCCATCTCAATCCGAAGTCGGTTGATTCGGTCCAGAACGCTACAGCCATAGATTGCCTTGTAGCTTCGACCTGCATACCCAGCATTTAGTCCAAAGAATGCAGAAATTGTCGAGACATTGAGATCCGGGTCTGTAAAATTTTCCGCAATATAGCGATTCATTTTTATAACCCATGCCGGAATCATCTCAGCGTCCATCGTCTGCTGGCTGGCAAAGAAGCAATTGAATATCACATCAATCTGCTCCATGACCTCCGCCACGGATTTTCGATAGAGAATCTGCGGTGCCGTGTCAAATACCGACAGCGCATCGGCACCTGCCAGCGGCCACATACAGTCCAGTACCATGCGGAACTTGTTCAGCAGAGTATAAAATATCGGTGTCGCTGCCTGAATGGTAATATACCCAAGGCGGAATTCTTTCTCCGCCATTTGATGCAGCAGTTGCTGAAGCCGGTGAAAATCCTTACGCTCCAGTCCGGTCAGGAACTCCTTTTCCCACCGCTTTGTCTGGTTAATCCGCCGGGAATCATAAACCTCCCAACCGTTGAGCAGCACATCCTCATAAAATACCACCGGACACTTCAGGGAAAGCATCGTCACAAAGCCTGAAAGTTCCCGTGCCTGATTGTATCCATACGAAATGGTGTCGAGATCGCAGGATGCGCTGGTCGCTGTACGGAAAACCACCGGTATTTCCGGCATTGCTCGCATTTTTTCCAACTGATACCGGAGACGTTCGACATATTGTGAAAGCTGTGCGCCTTCCCCAAACGGCACAGACAGCAGCAATACAATTTCTCGCCCCAGCACCGCCAGAATCATTTGAAAGTCCATATCCGAGCATTCTCCGCAGTACTTGCCCAGTTTCCGGGCTGCATCATGCAGCAGAGTATAGCGGGATTTCCCTTGTGCCACAACAAGCTCCTGCACCAAATTGACCGGCGTAAATACTGTGCAAAAGAAGCTGCGCTCCTCCACCGCATAGCCCAGCTGTCTGCTGACCTCCAGAATCTCGGAATGGGACATATAGCTCTCCATCAATAATTCTGTCAGGAAAAAATCCTGAATTTTGGGTAGGAACTGCGTTGGATATATCAAGTTGTCCTCGTCCATAGCTACACCTCATTTATACAAGGAGTTGATTTTATGAAAGAAATAACATGCGATTTTGCCATTATTGGCGCAGGCCCCGCCGGACTTTCTGCTGCGGTTCAAGCCGCACAGTCCGGAATTAAAACCGCTGTATTTGAAAAGACCGGAAAAGTCGGCGGCCTCCGGGAGGGTGGAATCGGTCCCTTTGCGGTAGAAAGCCAACTGCAGGAGCGTTCCTTTGTGGATCTAACCCGGCAGCAGGCGTTTGAATATATGATGGAATTTACGCACTGGACCACGGATGCCCGTCTGGTGAGTACTTATATCAACCAGTCTGCGGAAACCATTGACTGGCTCAGCAAGCTGGGAGTTCAGTTCGATTCTGTCTCTGCCTACTATAAGGGCGGGAAAGCCACCCAGCACAACATCCGTGGAAAAAAGATCACTGCTGTTTTAGAGGAAAATGCTAAAAAGCTTGGTGTGGAATTCTATTTTCATACCCGTGCGCAGCGTCTGATTCAGGAATCCGGAACGGTAACCGGCTTTGAGGGACTGGACGAAAGTCAAACGCCGATCCTTGTACATGCGAAAGCCGTTTTGGTAGCAGGCGGCGGCTTTGCGGGAAATCGTGATATGGTAAAGCAGGTGGGCTACACACAGGGAGTAGACATTATGTACACCTTCGACATGTCCATCAACAGTGGCGACGGTCTTCATTTGGTATGGGATGCCGGCGGTGCAAAAAGTCCCATGATGATGGACACCTATGTAGGACTCACCTCCGGCTACGGCGGGCCATTGGGGACAGCGCCTGCTCTTTCCTGCCTGCGGCAGCCAGTCAATTTGATGGTCAATCAGAATGGTCGCCGTTTCATGCGGGAGGATCTTTGCAGCAATCCTGGCTATACCGGGAACGCTGTCCATCGCCAGTTGGGCGGCTGTGCCGTATCTCTGCTGGATGAGGAAATGTATCAGGCATTTCTGCAGGAGGAAAAAGACCATCCCTCTGGCCCGCCTCCCGCTGATCCCAGTGACGTGAAACGCGAACCGGAACCATTTGAGCGATTCAACGGTATTCCCATGACTAAAATCATTCAGGATGCCCGAGACAGCGGCTGCTGCGACTTCTTTATGGCAGACACTCTGGAGGAATTTGCACAGCAGGCAAATCTGCCGTTAGAAGCGCTCAAGGAAACCATCACAGAGTATAACGCCGCCTGCGAGGCTCATGAGGACTCTATTTTCCACAAGTCACCCCGATATCTCCGTAAAATTACCGGACCGCGTTACTATGGAGCAAGGTTCTTCTGCGATACCTATGGCGGACTTGGTGGTGTTACCATCAACGAACATGCACAGGTGCTCAATAAAGATGGCCAACCCATTGCGGGATTGTATGCAGCCGGCAATGACGCAAACACGATCTATGGCGGTGCTTATCCTTTCTATCTCTGTGGAAACACATCATCGTTTGCGCTCAATTCTGGTCGGTTTGCAGGCAAGCACGTTGCCCTGCTGTTAAAACGCTGATTCTGCTGTATTTGGCCCCCTCAAACGTATACCGTTCAAACTGTTTAACTTGGAGAAATACCGTATAAATCAGCAAGAGAATCTGCCGGGATATTTTTCCGTCAGAAAAGGTGTTAACCCACAGGAATGCTCTGTGCATTTCAAGGTTTTACAAATGAATTTCCAGCGGAAATGGTCAACTGAAGACCGGCGACACATTTTGCGGTGTTGCCTTAGGGTAATACCGCATAAAATGGCGACGAGGATTCAGTTTGAGATTCTTCGTCGGAAAAAGGCAGTTTTTCGCAGGCATACTTTGTGTATGGGAAGAAAAAATAACGCATTTCCGGCGGAAAAGATCAACTGAAGACCGGCGACACATTTTGCGGTGTTGCCTTAGATTTATTTTATCATACGATCCCGAAAAAGGCAAACAGGGCAGCCTGCCGCACCAAAGCCGCTGATTTCTTGCGAAATCAGCGGCTTTTCGGTTTTAGTACAACGATATCATGCTATGTAACGCGCATCCAAAAACTAAGGCAATACCGCACAAATCGGCAAGAGAGCCTGACGCGAGTTTTTCAGCAGCACAAGGTGTAAAACCGTAGGATTACTCTGTGTATTTCAAGGTTTTCAAACGAATTTCTGGCGAAAAAGATCCATCAAAATCCGAAGGCGCACTTTGCGGTGTTGCCCTAGATCAGCGACGCCGCTGCGAACCCGCTCCGTAGCGCTGCCTGCATATTGGACGGGATATTGCAGTCGCCCAGCAGCTTAAACTCCGGTGCGCAGCCGCTGTAGCGCAGCGCCTCCGCCTGCAGGGGCAGGCTTCCGCCGGATACCACCACGCTGTCCGCCGGAACCGTATGCAGAACACCGTCCTTGTCCGCATATACCACGCCGTCCGGGCGAATTTCCTTTGTGGCGGCATTCAAAATAAAGCGGAAGTTCTTTGCCTCGGCGCAGGCGTCCAGAACCACCTCACGATAGTGGATCCGGTCACAGTCCGGGGCAATCTCGCTTTGACGGGAGAGAACGGTAACGGTATGTCCGCATTCGCTCAGGTACAGCGCAGTTTCCGTGCCGGTTTCCGCACCGCCTATGACCACAACGTTCTGCCCCAGCTGCTCCTGCCTGCCGTAGACATCCAGCGCAAAGGTCACGTTCTCCCCGTCGATGCCGGGGATCGGGAGCCGATTGGGCTGAACGCCCAGCGCCGCAAACACCACATCATAGCCCATGGCCTTCAGCTCCTCCGGGGAGATCACCGTGTTCAGGTGAATCCGAACGCCGTTTTTCTCGCATTGATGGATCAGCCACTCTTTATAGTCCTTCAGGGGCCACTTAAAGGAGCTATAGTCCGCATGACACAGCTGACCGCCCAGATGATCCTTCTTTTCATAGAGATCCACGGTATGCCCCTGCTTCACCGCGGTCAGCGCTGCCATCATGCCCGCAGGACCACCGCCGATCACCGCCACCCGCTTTTTCAGGCCGGAGGGATCCACCATGTGGCTGATCCTTGCCCGGAGGCCATGGATGGGATTGACCGAGCAGACATTCAGCCACGGACCGGTTTCGTTCTGCACGTGGCACTTGTTGCAGCGAACGCAGGGAATGATATCCTCGGTATTGCCAGAGAAGATTTTCTTCCCATACTCCGGGTCACAAATCCAGGAGCGACCCATGGAGATCAGGTCGCAGGTTCCCTCTGCCAAAAAGCGCTCCATATGCTCCGGGTTGTGGAAGCCGCCTACCACCTCGATCTTCGCCTGAATTCCGGCGTCCTTCATAGCCTTGGCATAGGGAATGACCAGATAGTTTTCCCGCGAAGAGTTAAAGCCTGTGGGATGACTGTTCATGCAGGTATCTGCACGGATCTGCACCACATCCACATAAGGCTCCACAATCTTTGCAAACTCGATGGTTTCCTCCTGACTCATACCGGGCATCTCGCCGCTGACGATGATCTCCAGCAGGACATCCGGACAGGTTTCCTTCACCGCTCTGCACTCCATCACCGCCATGCGGCAGCGATTTTCCAGACTTCCGCCGAATTTGTCCGTTCTGGTATTCAGGTTCCTGTTCATGAACCGGGACGCCATACAGCAGCCGTAGGCCAGCGGAATGGACGCCATCTGGAAGCCGTTCCGATGGAGGTAACGAACCCGATCCCGGATATCCTCCACCATGGCCTCGATCTGCGCTTCGGAGATTTCCTTGCCTTCTTCGGCTTCTTCGTGCTGATCCCAAGCCACTTTTCCGCCTACCACGTTATAGCCGGGCGGCTCATCAGGGCGAACGCCGATACAGGGCATGGCGCCATAGAATTTAATGATTTCTGCAATTTGGGACATATAGTTTTCTACAGAAGGGTCATCCCGGTCAAAGACGGGATAGCGGCATACGTCCCCCAAAGGCGCTTTCCGCTGAATTTCCTTTTTGCCGAAATAGGGACTGACTGTAACAATTGCTGCACCGCTTTTTGCCAGATCCTCATAATAGGTGATGGTATCCGGCGCAGGATAGGTTTCAGCACTTTGCAGGAAATGGGGGATGGCATTGGCGGATTCCATGCGGTTCTTTACCACATACTTGCCAATGACCAGTGGGGATAACAGGGTGGGGAATTTCGTTTCCATAGACATTGCTCCTAATTTCAGATTGCGGAGGCAGGGAAATGGATGTCTTCCATCTCCCTGCCGGGCTGGGGGCTCTTATGCCCAATATGCATCGTAGCCTGCCTGATAAATATCCAGAACAGTCTGTAGCCCCATATTGTACTGCTTTTCTACAAAGGCATCCCACTCTGCGTCGATGTCCTTCTGGCCAAGAATGAATGCAGGGATCATTTCGCTGATATAGGTACCGATATCCGTCAGATGGGTGTTGGCAGTAGTGTTGTCATCCACGGAGATGTAGTTGGTCACATAGGTGGGCATCTCCCAGGACTCCGCCAGCGTTGCGGGAGCATTGCTGACCCATACGGTCTGGGTTTCCTTCTGAACCTCTGTATAGTAGTTGTTGTAGAAGCCGAAGTAATCCAGCAGACAGGTATAGATACCTGCGCCCAGCATGCCGGTGCGAACGTCATTATAGTTGCCTGCTCGGGGCATATTCGGACAGTCATCAAACCAGTCCTTGTTGAGCACGATCTCGCCGTCCACCACGTCATAGCTGGTGCCCTCGATGCCGTAGTTCATCAGGGTCGCGCCCTCGTCGGAGAACAGGTAGTCGGTAAAACGGCAGATTTCCTCCAGATACTCAGTATCCGCCAGAATCGCCAGACTGTTGTCGGAGAAGCGGCTGTAGGTGCTGCCAGAGAACATCACCTGATCGCCCTTGTTGATGGTAGGCTCGGTCAAAGGCGCAATTGCGAAATTCTCGTCCTCGGCCTGACCGTAGAGGTTGGGGATGTGGTTGACATTGCCGTAGAAGATACCGTAGTCACCGGTTGCCTCACCGGCGTCAAACATGTTGCGGTCGCTGATGCTCAGGAAGTCGGTGGTGATCAGACCGTCCTCATACCACTGATGCATCATCTTGAGGTAATCCCGGAAGCCATTCTCTACCGTTGCCATCTTTACGGTTCCCTCCTGAGCATAGAGGGGATATTCATTGTCGCTGACCCAAAGCTGACCGTTTACGCCGTAGCCGTAGGTCATACCGCCATAAATGTTCACGCCGGAGTTGAGCAGCCGGAGTACGCCATTACCCATGTTATACTCCTGCTTCATGTCCATCATCACGTTGTGCCAATCGTCATAGGTGGTGATATCGCTGACGTCGTAGCCCAACTCCTCGGCCCAGTCGGCCCGAATCATGGGACCCCACATAACGGGAGCGTTGTCCTTATAGATCTTGGAAATGAAGTTGATGTTGCCGTCCAAATCCGTGCAGTTTCGGAGCAGCACCTCATCCTCGTCCAGATAGGCCTTATAATTGGGCATATAGTCGTTGATCGCATCGGTCAGGTGCAGGAATACGCCGTCGTTGACACCCGCCTGAATGCCGCCGGGATACTGCTGGTTGGCATTGTCGATGACGTCGCACCAGTCACCGGACGCGATCATCAGAGCACACTGGCTGCCGTCAAAGTCTGCAAAGGTCCAGTTGATATGGACGTTTGTGCGCTTTTCCAACTCCTGCAGGGTGATGTTTTCGCTGATATCATCCATCATGGACCAGAGATAGCCGATGTCGCCGGTATACCAGTCCAGCTCGATTCTATCATCGGAAATGGGGAGCGTAACCGGATAGCTGCCGGGTGCCAGCGCTTCGGTTTTCTCTGTGGATTCCGCTGCGGACACTGCCGCACTGGTAACTGCATCGTCATTGGTGGGTGCTGCCTCAGACTGGACTCCTGGCTCCGACGCGGACGCTGCCGTGCTTTTTTCAGCCGAAGCCGCTTCACTGGATGTTCCACCGCAGCCAGAAAGCAGGGAAACCAGCATCATAGCTGCAAGCAACATGGCGAGAAGTCTCTTTTTCATTCATAAAACCTCCTGTAGAATTTTCAGAATTCTCATTTTTCCCGTACTCGAATACACTCGCATTGTAGCGAAGGACGTTTTCAATGTCAACGAAATCGGCGAAACTTGCCCAGACAGAAGTTGCATGTCAAAATCCGTCCAGAAGTCTGGGGATGAAACGCTGGATGAAGGCCAACACAGGGTT
>CAJKSU010000060.1 GCA_905202605.1 uncultured Eubacteriales bacterium | reverse complement strand
GCAAGAAGGTCTTCCATAAGGCAGTTCTTGCAAAGTAAATCCCGCAGCATGTTAGAATTGACTCCCGCAGAATGTTCTGCGGGAGTTTTTCTATTTTTCTCTTGACACATGCGTATATACTGTATATACTGTTTATGTACAGCATGCAAGGAGGTGCCGAAGTGCAGCTACTCATCGACAATAAAAGCGGCGCGCCTATCTATGAGCAGATCTATACCCAGCTAAAGGATCAGATCATCTCCGGCGCGCTCACCGAGGATCAGCCGCTGCCCTCCATCCGCGGGCTGGCAAAAGATCTCCGCATCAGCGTTATCACTACCAAGCGGGCCTATGACGAGTTGGAGCAGGAGGGCTTTCTCTACACCGTCGCCGGAAAAGGCTCCTTTGTGGCAAAGAAAAATACCGAGCTGCTCCGGGAAGAGCAGCTGAAAAAGATCGAAGGGCATCTGTCCGAGGTTCGGCGGCTGGCGGCAACCATTTCCCTCAGCCGGGAGGACATCCGGGAGATGCTGGAGCTTATGTGGGAGGATGAAGCATGAACGCAATTGCAGTAAACGACCTGACGCTAACCTACCGGAGCCGGAAGGAGCCGGCTTTCACCTTTGGCCCCGTAACGCTGGCGCTTCCTCAGGGGGCCATTCTGGGCCTGCTTGGTGAAAACGGTGCGGGAAAAACCACGCTGATGAAGCTGATGTTAGGGCTGCGCCGCCCGGATTCCGGTGAAGTTTCCCTGCTGGGCGGCCTGCCGGGTCAGCCTGCGGTCATGGAGCAGGTGGGCGTGGTACTGGACGAGCCGGGGATCCCCGCCTGCCTGACCCCAAAGCAGCTGGGGAAGGTGCTTCGCAGCATCTATCGAAGCTGGAACGACGCCCGGTATGCACAGTATATCCGTCAGCTGCAGCTCCCGGAGAACAAGCCCTTTTCCGACTTCTCCAAGGGCATGAAAATGAAGCTCTCCATTGCGGCGGCGCTGGGACATGACCCCAAGCTTCTGATTCTGGACGAGCCTACCTCCGGGCTGGATCCCGTGGTACGGGAGGAGGTTTTGGAGCTGTTCTATGACTTTACGCGGCAGCCGGATCACTCCATTCTGATTTCCTCGCATATCGTGGGGGATCTCGAAAAGCTCTGCGACTATACGGCGTTTCTTCATCGGGGGAAGCTGCTGCTCTGCGAGGAAAAGGATCAGCTGCTGGAGCAGTACGGCATCCTCCACTGCACGATGGAGACGTTGGAAGCGCTGGATCCCGAAGCGATCGTACATCAGAGCCAGTCTCCCTATGGCGCAGAAGCGCTGGTGCGCCGGGCGCTGCTGCCCCATGGGCTTTCGCTCAGTCCTGCCGGGCTGGAGGATATTTTTGTCGCTATGGTAAAGGAGGAAGGGTAATATGCTGGGCCTGTTTCGTAAGGATTTCTATCAGATGGTCAAATATCAGCGGGTGCTGGTACTGATCGTGGTGATCTTCGCCGCGGCATCCGCAAAGAATGTGGATAACGCGTTTTTCGCGGTATATCCTGCGGTGATCGCGGGGCTGTCCATGGCAACGCTCCAGAGCTATGACGAGCAGGGCGGCTTTACCTGCTACAGCTCCGTGATGCCCCTTTCCAAAAAGGTCATCGTGGGTGAAAAATACCTCTACGGCGCAGGAATGATCCTGCTGGTCGCCATCATGGAAGCGATTTCCTTTCTGATCTTTCATAATTCCGTATTGGACGCAGTTCGGAGCATCTGCTTTATCACCGCCGCCGGTCTGTTGTGCCTGAGTCTGTTTCTCCCGTTTATCTTTGCGCTGGGCGTCGAGCGGGGACGCACGGCCTATCTTGTCGCAATGGGTACCTTCTGTGCGCTCACGCTGCTCATCCGGGATCAGCTGACGAGCGTTCCCACGGTAACCCTGTGGGCGGCGCTCATTCTCGGTGCTGTGCTGACGGCGATATCCTATGCGGTGTCCGTAGTTGCTTACGGAAAAAGATCGTTCTAAATCACAAATGGGGCGCGCTGCATATTCGCAGCGCGCCCCAACGATATTCGCAGGAACGTTACACTTCCCATCCGTTCAGATACTTTACCTGTGCGTCCGTCAGGGTATCGACCTTGAGGCCCATGGCGTCCAGCTTGATTTTGGAAACCAGATCGTCGATCTCCGTGGGAACCTCATAGACATCATTCTGCATTTCCGCCCGATGCTCCATGAGATATTTCAGGCTCATGGACTGAATTGCGAAACTCATGTCCATAATTTCAGCAGGATGCCCGTTGCCGGAGGCCAGATTCACCAGCCGTCCCTCTGCCAGCAGGTTCAGAGTGCGCCCATCGGGCAGCTCATAGCCCATAATCTCGTCCCGGCGGAGATAGACCCGGTTCGCCATCTCCCGCAGCTCCACCTCGTTGACCTCTACATTAAAATGCCCGGCGTTGCTCAGGAAAGCGTTGTTCTTCATCTTTTCAAAATGCCGCTTGGTGATCACGTCCCGGCAGCCGGTAGCGGTAACAAAGATATCGCCCAGAGGGGCGGCCTCGTCCATGGTCATGACCATATAACCGTCCATGGTAGCCTCCAGCGCCTTGATGGGGTCGATCTCGGTGACAATCACCGTGGCGCCCATGCCCTTGGCCCGCATGGCAATGCCCCGTCCGCAGTAGCCATAGCCCGCCACCACTACGGTGCGCCCAGCCACCAGCAGATTGGTGGTGTGCATGATGGCGTCCCACACGCTCTGACCGGTGCCATATTTATTGTCGTAATAGTGCTTGCACTTGGCGTCGTTGACGTTCATCATGGGGAAGGGGAGTGCTCCGGCCTTGGCACGGGCCTTGAGCCGGTGAATGCCGGTGGTGGTTTCCTCACAGCCGCCCATGACCTTGTCCGCGTACGCCTTACAGGAGGAGGTCAGCAGCTCCAGCAGGTCGCCGCCGTCGTCAATGAACAGGTCGGGATGGCAGGACAGGGTCTGGCTGAGATGCTCCAGATACTCCTCTTGGGTAGCGCCGTGCCATGCCGCCACATGCACGCCAAGAGACGCAAGCCCCGCCGCCACATCGTCCTGAGTGGAAAGGGGATTGCAGCCGGTGGCATAAACCTCCGCCCCTGCGGCCTTCAGCACTGTGGCAAGATAGGCGGTTTTGGCCTCCATATGAATGGACATGGCAATGGTCTTCCCCGCAAAGGGCTTTGTTTTCTCAAATTCCTTTTTGATGGCGCTCAGTGCAGGCATAAAGTCCTGCACCCACTGAATCTTCATGCGCCCATGCTCCTGCAGCGACATATCTCTCACAATATTCAAGGCATTCGACCTCTTTCTTTATAATCTCAGCTCAGTATATCATATTATTTACAGGGGAACAAGAAAGTTTACACAATTTTCATGGACTTTTCCCGTGGGATGCAATAGAATAGCCGTACATATGTTAGGAGGATGCGAAGTGAACGAACTACGGAAAAAATGGAACCGTTTTCTCTATAATAATTCCGGGAAGGGGATCCCCAACCTGATGCTGTTTATCAGCATCGGTACGCTGGTTGTCTATTTCTTTACGATTATTGATCCCAGCAACGTACTTTACCGGTTTCTCTGCTTTAACCGCACCGCCATTCTGCACGGTCAGGTCTGGCGGCTGATCACCTATATTTTCATCCCCACCTCCCAGGGCATCTGGCTGTTTCTTCTGCTGTTTGCCTATTACGGCATCGGCAGGATGGTGGAAAATGTCTGGGGTACGCTGAAATTTAACCTGTTCTACCTCTGCGGCGTGGTAATTATGGACATCGCCGGGCTGATCCTGAACCAGACCGCCACGACCTATTATCTGAATCTCAGCCTGTTTCTGGCTCTTGCTACCATGTACCCGGACAACAAGGTACTGCTCATGTATATCATCCCCATTAAGATGAAGTATCTGGCGTGGGTGTATCTGGCCTTTACGGTGCTGGATGTGGTACGGGGAGATTTCTTCTCAGTGTTCGCGCTGCTCAATTACTTTATTTTCTTCGGTAAGGACTGTGTAAATGTCCTGCCCGGCAGCGATCATGTGGGCGCACGCCGGATCCAGTTTGGCCGGAAAAGCAAGGGCAATCCCAACTGGGCAAGCAACTACCGCAGTGCCTCCGGGCGTCATCCCGGCCAGAAGGCTGACTTTAAAAAGGTTGTAGATGCACCGGCCTACCGCCATAAATGCACCGTCTGCGGACGCACCGATGTCTCCAATCCGGAGCTGGAGTTCCGCTACTGCTCCAAGTGCAACGGCTTCTACTGCTATTGTCAGGATCACATCAATAACCATGCGCACATTCAATAAGCGGACTACTGCGGCGCTGCTTCTTGTTGCCGCTCTGTCGGCGTTTCTATTGGTTGGCTGCGGGGATAAGCAAAAGGGCAGCCTTACAGTGGTGTTCCCCAAGCTTGGGGCGGCAGACTGCGCCGTTTTAATGGATGCACAATCCACAGTGGTCATTGATACCGGTGAAGCCGGGGATGGGGAATCTATTCTGGACGTGCTACAGGCATATGACCGGGATTCTATCGACCTGCTGGTGATCTCCCACTATGATAAGGATCATGTGGGCGGCGCGGCGGAGCTGCTGGAGGCAGTATCCGTAAAGCGGGTCATCGGCTCCACCTATCCCAAGGACTCCGAGGAATACGCGGCCTATCAGCAGGCTTTGGCAGATACGGGACTTACGGAAGAGCTTCTCACCAGCCCTGAGACTGTCTCCGTTTCCGACGCCCTCACCCTGACGGTCTGCCCGCCGGAGCAGACGGTATATTCGGAGGATGAGAGCAACAGTGCCTCCGTGGCAGTATCGGTGCAGTATGGAAATACTCATATGCTCTTTACCGGCGATGCCATGGAGCAGCGGACGGCGGAGCTCCTCACCGAGTTCTCCGGCACCTTTGACCTCATCAAGCTGCCCCATCATGGGCGGGAGCCCGATACAGCCCACGCCCTGTCGGACGCATTCGGAACCGGCCAGACTGCTTATATCGTCACCAGTTCCAAAAAGGAACCGGAGGACAAGCATCTGTCAGACGCTGTTTCCGGCACAGTATATCTGACCAGAAAAGGGCGTATTGCCGCAGTTTCCGACGGAACCACCGTGAAAATCACCCAAACGAAAGCATAAGCGACATGTTTTTGCCCACTTTCTACAAAGTGTCCGAAAACGGTTGACATTGCATATATTTCTGCTATAATGCAATAGCAATCCAATATGGATCAACTGAATAACAGCCCTTATTAAGAGTGGTGGAGGGATCGGCCCTGTGAAGCCCGGCAACCTGCATGTGTAAGGTGCCAAATCCGGCGGTGCAAATCGAAAGATGAGGTTTTTAACGCTCTTTTCGCGTCCCGCCGGTTAGCGGGGCGTTTTTTTACTCATACAGTTGTAAATAACCCGAAAGGAATGAATATAGAAATGGAGAAACGTATTTTCACCTCTGAGTCTGTCACGGAAGGACATCCCGACAAAATCTGTGACCAGATTTCTGACGGCGTATTGGACGCCATTCTGGAAAAGGACCCCAACGCCCGTGTCGCCTGCGAGACCATCACCACCACCGGCATGGTATTCGTTATGGGGGAGATCACCACCGACTGCTATGTAGACATTCCCGCCATCGCCCGTGAGGTCATCTGCCGCATTGGCTACGATAAGCCGGAATACGGCTTTGACGGCAACACCTGCTCCGTGATGACCGCCATCGACGGACAGAGCCCTGACATTGCTCAGGGCGTCAACCACGCCTATGACGACGAAAACGAGACTGGCGCCGGCGATCAGGGCATGATGTTCGGCTTTGCCTGCGATGAAACCCCGGAGCTGATGCCCGCGCCCATCTCCTTTGCCCATCAGTTGGCGCACAAGCTCACCGAGTGCCGGAAGTCCGGCGAGCTGCCCTGGCTGCGTCCTGACGGCAAGAGCCAGGTTTCCGTCCAGTACGCCGAGGACGGCAGTGTAGAGCGCATCGACGCCGTGGTCGTCTCTACCCAGCACGCTCCTGAAATCGACATCGACACCCTCCGGAAGGAGATCATTGAAAAGGTCATCAAGACCACGCTGCCCGCCCAGTTGCTGGATGAGGATACCAAGTTCTTTGTAAACCCCACCGGACGCTTTGTGGTTGGCGGCCCTGTGGGCGATTCCGGCCTTACAGGACGGAAGATTATCGTTGACACCTACGGCGGTTATGCCGCCCACGGCGGCGGCTGCTTCTCCGGAAAGGATCCCACCAAGGTTGACCGCTCCGCCGCTTACATGGCACGTCACATTGCCAAGAACATTGTTGCCGCCGGTCTTGCGAAGAAGTGCCAGATCGAGCTGGCCTATGCCATCGGCGTGGCACAGCCTGTTTCCGTGCTGGTAGACACCTACGGCACCGGCGCCGTATCCGACGAAACGCTGTCCGATGCAGTGCGCAAGGTATTTGACCTGCGTCCTCAGGAGATCATCCGCTATCTTGATCTCCGCCGTCCCATCTACTCCGCTACTGCGGCCTACGGTCACTTCGGACGACCTGAGCTGGATCTTCCATGGGAGCGCACGGATCGAGCAGAAGATCTCAAAAAGGCTGTCCTGTAATTCCTCGTACATGATATCTGCCGTCCAAACCGGGCGGCAGATTCTTTTGCAAAAAAGTTGTCAGTTCTCCGGGAAATATGATAGAATAACAAAAACAAATCCGGGAGGGAATCGCAATGCGCCTATTTGTTTTTGGCTGCCGTCCCTATGATGAGGATGAGATTTTTCATCATCTGGCACTGGAATACCACATGGAAATCAGTAAAACACCGGAACAGCTGACCATGGATAATCTGGAGCATTACATCCCCATGCTGCGGGGGCATGAGGCCGTATCCGTGGTGGCAACACCTATTAGCCGGGGGATGCTGGAGGCCATGCATGAAGCCGGAGTCCGACTCCTCAGCACCCGAACTATCGGCTACGATCATATTGAGATTGCCGCCGCAAAAGCGCTGGGCATCACCGTCTGCAACGCAGGCTATGACCCGGATGCAGTGGCGGATTATACGGTAATGCTCATGCTCATGGCACTGCGAAATGGAAAGCGCATTTTGCAGCGTGCCGACCTCCACGATTTCTCCATGCCGGGGCTGATGGGGCGGCAGCTGCGCAGCTGCACCGTGGGCATTCTGGGGGCTGGAAAAATCGGTACGCGGGTCATGGATGAGCTGCGGGGCTTTGGTTGCCGGGTTCTCTATTGGAACCGCAGTGAAAGACCCGGTCTTCCCGGAACGCAGGTCAGCATGGAGCTGCTCCTGCAGGAATGCGACATTCTCTCCCTGCATATGCCCTTGACCACGGAAACCCGGCATATCCTCGATGCGGAGGCCCTTGCCGCCATGAAGCCCGGCGCAATTCTGGTCAACACCGCCCGCGGAGGTCTGGTTGACGCCGATGCACTGATTGATGCGCTGGAGTCCGGACATCTGGGCGGGGCAGCGCTGGACGTGATTGAAGGAGAAGCGGGTCTGTACCATTTTAATAAAATGTCGGATCAAATTAAAAATCGTCAACTGAGCATTCTCAAGGATATGCCTAATGTCATTTTTTCGCCGCACATGGCCTTTTATACCCGTGAGGCTGTAGAGCAGATGGCTCGGTGCAGCGTAGAGGCCTGCCATCTGGAATCTCTGGGGCAGGAAAATCCATGGAGAATCTGCTGAATAGAAAGGAAACCCAATGAATTATGTATGCAACGGCAGCTACAAGAGCTTTGTCTGCCTGGATTTTGAGACCACCGGCCTGTCCGGTAGTAAGGACAATGTAACGGAGATCGGTGCGGTCAAGGTGCTGGATGGGGAAGTGGTGCAGCGCTTTTCTACTCTGGTCAACCCCGGACGTCCCATCCCGCCCAGAGTGGTAACCCTTACCGGTATCACCAATGACATGGTAGAAGACTATCCCCGGATTTATGACCTTCTTCCCGTGTTTCTGGGCTTTCTGGGAGAGCTGCCGCTGGTGTGCCACAACGCCAAGTTCGACTGCAAGTTTTTAGAGCGGGATCTTCTGAAAATGGGGCACTCCATCGAGAATCCCGTGGACGATACTCTCCAGCTCTCCCGGCTGAAGCTCAAGGGGCTGCCCAGCTATAAGCTGGGGTACTTAACGGACTATTTTTCCATCGCCCTGAATGATGCCCACCGGGCATGGTGTGACGCCGAGGCCACAGCAAATCTCTACTTAAAGCTGCAGGAAGTATGACAAAATCCTCCCATACCACAGCGGTACGGGAGGATTTTTTTATTTCTCTGAAAGAGTAAGCGCCCCGGTGGGGCAGGTATGGACGCAGGCAGGCAGCAGCCCCGCCTGAATTCTGCCCCAGCAGCCGTCGCATTTCATGGCCTTTCCCGTTTCCGGATGGATGGAGATCACGCCAAAGGGACATACCTTTTGGCACGCGCCGCAGCCCACGCATTGTTCCTCGTCCAGCACCACATAGCCCAGCTCGTTCCGGGAAATGGCCTTCTGGGAACATACCTTCATACATTTCCCGCAGTGGACGCAGCCCACGGAGTAGTCCAGAATTTTGCCGTTCTTCTCCCGCTGCTCCATATGCCGAAGGGGCGCTTGGTTCAGGGCGCAGAGGATATCCCGCTGGTCATTACAGGCCATTTGACAGGCCGCGCAGCCGGTGCATTTTTCCGGGTCAAATTGAATGCGTCTCATGCCTGTTCCTCCTTCACAATGTTGCAGCGAATGCAGCGGTAGCCTGGGAAGCCGGAATAGGGATCCCGATGATCGTAGCTAAGTAAACTGTTGGCATCGGCCTCCCGATAGCCGTGATAAAGGCTCACCATTCCATCCGGCATGGTTCCGCTGGGGTTGGCTTTTACGGTAACGCGACCGTGGGCCGTGGTAATTGTAATCGTGTCACCCGCCGCAATGCCCAGCTTTTCTGCATCATCCAAACTGATATCCGCCGTGGGCTCCTTCCGGAGAGAACGGGCGCTGGGGCAGTCGTGGAGTCGGGAATGAAGGCCGCCGGGAATTCGGATGCCCGTGGAAAGGATCATGGGGAATTCCACCGGGTCGGCATCATCCGCCGAGGAGCAGTAGGTGGGCAGAGAATCGAGCCGGGGATCATGGAGCGCCTGAATAGAAAGCGAATCCAGCTCAAACTTTCCGGAGGGAGTCTGGAAGCCGTGCTGTCCCACCGGAACCATGTGCAGACCGGGGATCTTCTGGGGCAGCTCCGGGTGACGCTTCAGCTCGTCTAAGTCAATGGGCGTGTTCCGGAGCATATGCCGGATGCAGGTGTCCCGGTCGGATTTCAGCAGGTCATCGTCCACGTTCAGCCGCCGTGCCAGCTCCAGAATGATCTCGTCATCCCGCCGCGCCTGTCCAAGGGGCTGGATCACCGGCTGGGTATACTGGGCAAAGCCGCCGCCGAACACCTTAAACTCTCCGCGCTCATAGGACGTGCAGGCGGGCAATACAATGTCCGCATATTTCGCGGAATCCGTCAGGAACAGGTCTACATCTACAAAATACTCCAGCTGAGAGAGAGCCTCCCGCATTTCTGACGCGCCGGGGAACATCCGGAAGTTCATGCCGTGGGCATAGAGCATCCGCAGGGGATAAGGCTGGCCGGTAAGGATTGCGCGGGGCAGGTCGCAGGCCTGCATTTCGCCAATGAGACTGTGCCACAGGGGGAACCGCTCGCAGCCAATGGGAACCGGGCCGTTCTTAGGGTACTTCTCCACAGAAAATTCCGGCTCCATGGTGGAAAAGCCGCCGATGGAATGGGCATAGGTCAGGTCGGTGGAAATCATGCCGCCGGGGCGGTCATAGCTCCCGGTAATGGCAGACAGCGCCATCACCGCCCGATGGTTCTGCATGCCGTTTTTGAAATGTACCAGCGAGGCGTTGGAGGGGTTGATAGCAAGGGGGAGATTCTCTCCCACCATTCTTGCCGCCAAACGAATCTCCTCCGGGGTCAGTCCGGTGATCTCCGCCGTTTTTTCCGGTGTGAATTGCTCCACATACTCCCGGTAGGCGTCAAAGCCATAGACGTTCTCCCGAATATAGTCACGGTCGATCCAGTCGTGATGGATCAGCTCCCGCCCAAGGCACAGCGCCAGCGCACCGTCGGTGCCGGGCTTTACCCGAAGATGGAGGTCAGCGGACTGAGACGCCGGGGTAATTCTGGGGTCGATGATAATGACCTTCATGCCCCGGCGGTGGTTGGCCTGCAATCCGATGTTCATCAGGTAGCCGGAAATGCCGGGATTGGCGCAGAAGCCCAGAAACACCCCGGCATTCTTCATATCCGGCTGCACCATCTCCGCGCCGGTGGCACATTTCCAAGACATAATGGTGGAGGTAAAGCAGGAGGAGGACTCGCTTCCGTAGTTCACCGAGCCATAGCTGTAGGCCAGCCGCTGTAAAAACGGGCGGTACCACTTTTCATAGCCGCAGTAAAAGGCCACGCTGGACGCACCGGACTCCGCACGGACGGAAAGAAGCTTCCGGGTAATTTCCGCCATAGCTTCGTCCCATGAGATAGGCTGAAATTTGCCCTCGCCCTTTTCTCCGATCCGTTTCAGGGGCGTCAGCACCCGATCCCTCCTGTACACATAGTCCCTCGCCGCAAGCCCACGGGCGCAGAGCTTACCGTGATTGGTAGGGTGGGCGTCGGTTCCCTCCACCTTAATGATTTTCCCATCCTTCACATAGCAGGTCACCCCGCAGTGGGGGCCGGGAGCACAGATATCACAGAAGGTATTGTGCAGAGTAATCCCCGTGTCCTCTCCCGGCAGCTTTGCAGCCATCCGTTCCTTTGTTGTCATATTGCATTCCTCCAATGGAGCATTGTGTTCGATGTTCGTTTTATAGTATAGCATTTATTCTGCGGCGGCGCAACCTACCTGTTTTGTGGAGAACTCTCCAAAGCCACTGGATTTTCCGCAGATTCCATAGCATCCTTCAGCTTTTGAAGTGCTTTTTTCTCAATTCTCGACACGTAGCTTCTGGAAATGCCCAGTTGCTTCGCCACCTGCCGCTGGGGCAGCGGCTCCATTCCCCCCAATCCATAACGCCACGTGATAATCTGCTGTTCTCTTGGGGTCAGAGTACTGGGAAGCAGCCTTGTAAGCTTTTGGGTCTGACTCCTGATATGGGTCTGTTGGAACAGATCCTCCTCGCTAGACAGCACATCCATTACGCTGAGGCTGGAGCCATCCTGTCCCGTTTCGATGGCATCCGACAGGGAGATATCCCCGGCGCTTTTCCGCTGGGAACGGAAGTACATCAGAATCTCATTTTGAATGCAGCGTCCGGCATAGGTGGCAAGCCTCGCCCCTTTACTTCCATCAAAGGTAGAGATAGCTTTAATCAGCCCAATGGTGCCAATGGAAATCAGGTCGTCCTGATCCGATGCCGAGGCATAGTATTTTTTCAGAATATGCGCCACCAGCCGTAAATTCCGCTCCACCAGAATGTTTCTGGCTTCCATGTCGCCCTCTGCCCAGCGCTGTAGATAATAGGCCTCCTCCTGAGCACTCAGGGGCTTGGGAAACGAGCCGCAGGGAGTGGTCAACCGAAGGGAATACAGGAGCGTATTGGCAGTCAACAGCAAAGCAATCATGGCATTCACCTCATGAAAGATTATGCAGGCGCCGCCTGTCCACTTTACACAGTTTTCTTGCTTTCTGTGCGTTTTTACCAATTCAGTCCGCAGCGGGAGCGCAATTCTCTACAGTCCCCGGCGTCCATATGCCCCGGATATGGACGCTTTCCAGTTGCGCCGGAGACTGCTCGGGAGTATAATAGTAAAAACAGCAAGTTCCGCAGACTGATTCACTGGAGGGATTTCCATGCACGCCCTTGGGCATTTTAAAACCATAACCCATCATAAGCTGCTGGTGATGCAGTACTGCTTCCGGGTGGGTCTGATTCGTCAGGGGCTGCTCCATGATTTGAGCAAGTATTCATGGACGGAATTCCGCATCGGCGCAAAGTACTATAGCGGTACTCGTAGCCCCAATGCCGCCGAGCGAGAGGAACTGGGATATTCCACTGCGTGGCTGCACCATAAGGGGCGGAATAAGCATCATCTCGAATACTGGATCGACTACGGCGGGCGGGATATGAAGCTGATGGGGCATCCCATGCCCACAAAGTACATGGTAGAGCTGTGTCTCGACCGGATTGCCGCGTGTCGGGTCTATCACGGAAAGGCCTACACCGATAAGGATCCCCTTGGATATCTGGAGCACAGTCGGGACACCCGGATGATGCACCCCAGTACCTACGCTCAGGTGCTGACAATTCTGACCATGCTGGCGGAAAAGGGGGAGAAGGAGACGCTTCGCTATATCCGGAGGGTTGTCCTGAAAAACCCCGTCAAATGCTACCCCAGCCTACCGCCCAAGGACGGTGATCCCGCCGAAAAGGATTCGGTATTTCTGCCTTCGGATGCGCTAACGCAGCTGGCTTCCCAGCTGGGAACGCCCTTTTATCTCTACGACCGAACAGGCATTATCAATGCCTGCGATACAGTGCGGCAGGCGTTCTTCTGGAACCCCGGCTACCGGCAGTTTTTCCCCGTAAAGGCTGCGCCCACCGCCGGGCTTTTGAAGCTGCTCCGGCAAAACGGGCAGGGGGTGGTATGCTCCTCCGCCGCCGAGCTGCTGCTCTGTCAAAAATGCGGATTTTCCCCCGATGAAATCCTGTTTCTGCCAAACTATCCTCGTCAGGAGGATCTGGGCGCCGCAAAAGCCGTAGGCTGTATGCCGGTGCTGGATGGGCTGGAGCTGATCGAGCCGTTTCAGCGTGCCGGCCTTTTGGGGGATACCGTGGGACTACGCATCACCCCGGAGGAAATCTTCCGATTCGGCCTCAGCGAGGTTCGCACCGAAGATGTCAAGTTCGGCGTTCCTGTCTCTCAGCTGCGCGCGGCAGCAGAGCGGCTTCGTGACTGCGGCGTTACCCATTTGGGGCTGCACGCCTATCTCTCCGGCAACACCTTAAATGCCGAATATTATCCCAAGCTTGCCCGGCTGCTCTGCGAAACGGCAAAGACTGTCTCCGATATTCTCCCGGTTTCCTATCTCAACATCTCCGGCGGACTTGGCATCGGCTACCGTCCCGGCGAACGATCCCCGGATCTCATTGCCATCGGACAGCAGGTTCAGGCGGTATTTTCCGAGTATTACCCGGACGGCGCTATGCCCGCCCTGTATACTGAGTTGGGGCGGTATGTCACCGGCCCCCACGGCATTCTGGTCACCCGCGTCACCCAGCTTAAGCTCGCCGCCCGGAACTATGCCGGTGTGGACGCTTCCGCCGCCGACCTGATGCGCCCCATGCTCTATGGCGCGTATCACCATATTTCCGTGATAGGAAAAGAGGGCGCACAGGAGCGCTCCCCATGGGATGTGGTGGGCGCAGTCTGCGAGAACACCGATAAATTCGCCCAAAAGCGGATGCTGCCGGAATTGGAGGTTGGCGACCT
>CAJKSU010000059.1 GCA_905202605.1 uncultured Eubacteriales bacterium | reverse complement strand
CTGCGCTACGGATGCGGCATACCCCTTGCGGGTACTTTGTTGGGCTTTGGTGGGGCCCCCTGGAACTCTTTTCCGCCAGAAATTCGTTTGTAAAACCTTGAAATACACAGAGTATTCCTGTGGTTTTACACCTTTTTCTGACGAAAAATCTTTCGTCAGACTCTCTTGCCGATTTATGCGGTATTGCCCTTGAAATACACAAAGTATTCCGGCGGTTTTCCACCTTTTTCTGACGCAAATCCTCTCGTCAGACTCTCTCGCCAAATTATGCGGTATTGCCCTAATTCCGGATCTGCACGTCACCGCTGGCGGTAGTGACATTCAAAACGCAGCTGCCGTCGGGATCGGTTCCCTGAATGTCCAGCGTTCCGCTCTGGCTCTGGGTATCCCCCAGCGCATGGGCGGGGGAGCCGGAGAGGTTCAGCTCGATATCTCCGGATTGGGTCTGGATGGTCACATCGCCGGAGAACACGGCACTGCCGGAAATATCGCCGCTGGTGGCGGTCAAATCTGCATCGCCGGAGAGGGTGCAGCCGGAAAGACTCACGTCCCCGGAGGTAACGTCCACACTGGTATCGCCGCTTACGGTCAGATTCTCCAGCTCCAGCTCCCCGGAGGTGGTGAAGATGGAAAGGCTATCCTCACAGGCCACGTGGGAAAGCTCAAGATCTCCGGAGGCAGACTCCACATGGGCTTCGGCGGAAAGCGTCAGATTCTCCAGCTCCAGTTCTCCGGAGGTAGTGCCTACGGTGCAGCTGCCGCTGATACGGCAGTTCTGGAGGGTCACGTCCCCGGAGCTTGCGGCGATGGCAAGTACGCCGGCGGAAACGTCCGTCACGGTCACATCGCCGGAGCCGGTGAGGATGGAAAGACTGAGGCCGGCGGGCAGCTCCACCAGCACCTCATATTCCTCCTCGTCATAATGGAAGCCGAAGGAGAACCGTGGGCTGTGCAGCGTACCGTTCCGGGAAAAGACCAGCGTATCGCCGCCGCCGGAGGCGCCGGACTCTGTGCGGGTCTGGTATTCCGCATCATCGGAGGCAAGATAGCGGATATGCAGCATACCGTCTTTGGAGGCGGTGATGGAAACGTCCTCGCTGCTTAGCTGAAGCTCCACCATGGAAAACGCATCGGCAGCATAGTCCAGCGTGCGGTAGCTTCCTTCGGTGCCGGAGCGGGAGATCAGTGGGGCGGACTGGGCGGTTACCTCCCGCCATGCGCCGCTGACTGCGCCAGCCGCCGCTGCGGCCCCGCCGCAAAGGCACAGCACCAGACCGAGAACCAGACAAAATCGGGTAAATTTTTTCATCGCTTACTCCTTTCCGGTGAGCTTGCGGAAGCACCAGCGGTGCAGCCGCGCAAACAGACGAACGAGCCAGGCGGTAAAGGGCAGCAGCAGAAAGCCAAGCCCTGCACAGAGCAGGCACATGCCGCTGATAAAGATCCGCCCATAGAGGGACAGCGGGTTCAGTGCGGCAATCAGACTGATGACGGCGCCGGATGCGCCGCCGAGGATCATGGCGCCGGCAGCTACTGCCAGCGAGCCGAGAACCGCCCAAACGGCAACCTCCACACCGATCAGTGCGCAGAACAGCGCCAGCCACAGGGGAGACAGAACGATGGCCAGCGCCAGAGCCCAGCCGGGAAACCGCCGGGAAGACGGCGCAGCCTCTGCGGAAACAGGCTCTGGGGATGAAAACGGCTCCGAGGCGGCAGGCTGGAGGTCGGTGCTTTCGGCTTCATGCTCCGCCAGAAGCTTTTTTGCCAGCTCATCAATGGAGCCGAGGGAAGAAATGGCGGCCTCCTCTGTCAGGCCGTCCTCCATGCGGTCGGCGATGATCTCCATATAATAGTCTAAAATGGGCCGGACTTCCTCCGGGGGCAGCACGGACAGCGCACCGCCCAGTTCATTGATAAATTCAAGCTTTTTCACGCTGATACTCTCCTTTGATATAGGAATACAGGGTCATGACAGATTCCCACTCCGTAAGGAATTCTGCGATCCGCTGCACCCCGGCAGGGGTGATGCTGTAGTATTTCCGCAGTCGGGAGGCATGCTCCCGGCTGTAGGTGGTGAGAAAACCGCCCTTTTCCAGCCGGCGGAGAATCGGGTACAGGGTGGATTCGGAAAGCTCGGTATAGGGGGAAATATCCTTGATGATCTGATAGCCGTAGGAATCGGATTTCAGCAGCGTGGAAAGCACCAGAGCGTCCAGCACGCCGCGCTTGAGCTGTGTATCCATAAGACACCTCCTGACACGATATACTATACAACACATAGTATATCGTGTCAAGCAGTAAATAAAAAATACGCTGTATCAAATTCGATACAGCGCATTCGTTCAGAGAAATGTAGTTATTCCGGCTCCGGTGCGGCGTGCTCCTCAATGGGCAGCCAGACCTCGAAATAGCCTGTCAATCCATCACCCTCGGCAACGGAACACAGGAGATTCCCGCGGGCGGGGCCGCAGATGGTAAGACCGTGGGCGTCACAGTAGTCCACCATATAGCGGATCAGCTGGGGGGAGAAGTTCCCCTTCCCGGTATTGGTAAATACGGAGTGCAGGCTCTTCTGGGTGGGGATATGCACCACCGGCGGCGCGGTGCTGACGTTCAGCAGCCGGACGTATTCCATGCCCAGACTCAGCCCCCATGCATAGTCCTTGCCGCCCTCGTCCAGCAGGTCATCCTTTTCGATCTCAAAGCAGCGGCGGGTAAAGGGCATCAGCCCCAGCCAGTCGTGGCTGAGCTTTTGCAGGGCAGGGGAGTTCCGGTAGGTGTCGGTATAGCGGTTGAGGTAGCGGATATACTCCGGGCTTTCCACAATGTCACATACACCCAGCAGTTCCCTTGACAGCTGGAGATCCCGGCGGTATTCCTCAGAGCGGCGGAGCAGCAGCTCACACCGGGCGATGGTAGCCTGCAGCTCGTCCTCCTTTTTGCGGAACAGGTCATTGAGCTCCGAAGAGGAGGGGATTTTTACCATGTCGGCGATCTGGTCGATGGAAAAGCCGAAGTTCTTAAACCAGAGACAGTCCAGAAGAAAATTGATGTCCCAGAAGTCATAATAGCGATAATCATTATGCTCGCCCTTCATGGGCATGACAACGCCCTTTTTCTCATAGTAACGCAGAAGATCCGGGGAAATGCCCAGAATTTTTGCCACATCACCGATTTTATACATCATGGAGAAAACCTCCCTGTTTCCTGCATAGACAGCTTACGCCTTATTATAAGATACTTTGACGGAAAAGGCAAGGGAATATCCGTGGATACAACCGCATGTTTGTGACAAAAAGAAATTGAAAAAAGGGGTTGACTCTGGAACAGTACCAAGGTGTATCATGTTTTACGGATAAAATAACACACCGACATATATTTTATAGGAGGAATTCATCATGGCCTACATGCCGCTCGACAAAGCAAAAATGTATCTGGACGATTCCAAGATGGTAAAGATCTACGACCTGTCCCAGCCTTGGGGCGTTGACACCCCCCTGTGGCCCTTCCCCGGCGCTCGTACCGATCTGCAGTTCCCCCGCGGCCAGTATCTGGGCCGGTTCCACAAGAGAACCATGACCTACACCGGCACCCTGCATGCAGGTACTCATATGGACGCTCCCAACCATGTGCTCCATGAGGAGGAGGTTGACCGCGAGGCCAACGGCTATACCTTGGCTGAGATCCATCTGGAGCGCTGCATCGGCTCCGGCATCATCGTTGACATGCGCTATCTGAAGGACGAGTTCGAGGCAAAGTGGAAGGCTGCCGAGGGCGACCCCGCAAAGATGGGCAACATCTGGCACATCATTATGCCCGATGAGTTTGAGGCTGCATGTAAAAAGGACGGCCTTGAGGTTCGTGAGAACGACTGGGTTGTAATTAACACCGGCTTCCATCATTACTGGAGAGTCAACAACGACAAGTACTACAACTACTATCCCGGCGAAGGCCCTGAGCTGGCAAACTACCTGACCGAGGAGAAGCACATCAAGGGCATTTCCGGCACATGGGGCGCAACCGATGCTCCTCTGTGGCATGACCCCCTGTCCGAGCAGATGCCCTGGCTGGACAAGGCATACCGCAAGGCAACCGGTCTGGATCCCACTGTGACCTTCCCCGACTATGAGCCCTGCCACCGGATCTACATGCAGCATGGCGTCTGCACCGTTGAGAACGCCGGCGGCGACATCGACGAGGTAACCGGTAAGAGAATGACCATCGCAGCATTCCCCTTCCGCTGCGAGATGGCAGACGGCGGCTTCGTACGTCTGGTTGCATGGGAAGAGAACGCAAAGTTCTAATTGGGAATTACCTCCTCAATCTCGTGCACCTGCCGCAGCGGCATCTTTCCCTCCTGACATCGCCGCAATCCCTTGAAATACACAAAGTATTCCTGCGGGCTTTTGGCTTGTCAGAAGAAAAATCTGCTCGCTGGGTCAGGCACCCTCGATTGCATCGGCAATTCCGGGGTTTCTCCTGTTGAAATTTCGCTTGGAATTTCTCAGAGGCTCCATGGAAACAAACAATATGTTATCAACTTCTAAATAGTTGGCTGCATAGCAAGGCGTGCAGACCGGAGAGTACCCCCCCCTTCGGTCTGCACCGTGCTATCCGGCAAAAAATGCGGAAAGAAGAGACATTATGAAAACTTTAGCAGATATCAAGAAGATCGCGGTACTGGGCGCCGGAACCATGGGCCCCGGTATTGCACAGACCTACGCCATGGGCGGCTATCAGGTCACCATGTGGACGCGCTCCGAAAAGACCCGTGAAAAGGCCATTGCGGCGCTGCATACTCAGCTGGAGACATTTGCCCAGGAGGGTGAGATTGCGGAGAGCGATATCGACGCAATTTTCGGCCGTGTGAGCTTTGCCATGACCGTGGAGGAGGCTGTAGCCGGCGCGGACTTTATTCAGGAGACCATCGTAGAGAATCGGGACGCCAAGACTGCGCTGTATCAGCAGCTGGCGGAGTGCGTTGCACCCGACGTGATTATCGCATCCAACACCTCTGCGCTGAATATTTTTGAGATCGTACCGGAGAAGCTGCTGCCCCAGCAGATCATCTGTCACTGGTATGCGCCTCCCCAGCTCATTCCACTGGTTGAGGTGGTAAAGAGCGAACAGGCTCCTCAGGAGTATGCGGACGTTGCCATGGCTCTGCTCAAGAAGTGCGGCAAGACTGCCGTTCTCATGAAGAAGTTCATCCGGGGCTATATCGTAAACCGCCTGCAGCAGTGCCTGAATCAGGAGGTCTTCTACCTGCTGGAGCATGGCTACTGCGACGCCGAGGCCATCGACCTTGCCTGCAAGGCCAGCTTTATCCCCCGCGCCTGCGTGCTGGGTCTGTGCAAGCGCATGGACTTCGGCGGTGTGGATATGACCGCCAACAACTTCCGGAACCACAGCTATGAGATGCCCCATCCCCCCAAGGGCGAGGACATCCCCATTGTTTTGGAGGAAATGGTGGAGCATAATGAGCTGGGCATCAAGACCGGCAAGGGCTTCTACGATTATGAGGGCGTGGACATTGAGGAGCTGAAGGCCAAGCGGGATAAGCAGCTCTTTGAGGTGTTCCGTCTGGAGAAGGAGTTCCTCAGCGACCCTGTATAACAACCGTTCCTGAACGCTGCTGCCGCCACCGCTGTGGCTCCGGCCTGCCCGCCGGATTCCCCATAGCGGCTTCCGCGGCATGGCAGCTCGATCCGGGAGGGAAGGAATATGGATCTGTTTCTGTTTTCCGGCTATGCCAGAATGCCCAGCAATACCACAGCCCAGCGCATCTATGAGGAGCTGGCGCTGGTGGCGGTGATCGATATGGACACCGGGGTGATTCACAACGTAGAATGTACCATGGTCACTGGTCTTGCCAAGGAATTTGTCAGTAATCTCATCATCGGCTATGACATGAGGCAGGGGATCGAGCCGCTGGTGGCGCGGATGGAGCGTCAGTATCAGGGGCATCTCAAAAAGGCGCTGATCAGCGCCATTAAGATGGTGGGAACCCAGTATGCGGAAATGGTCCGCAGTGAGTAAAACGCATAATGAATGCTGTTTTGGCAAAAGCTGCGGCTCAGCCGCCGCAGCCGCCTTGTCCAAAAGCCGGCCTGGCTCAGGGGAAAACCTCTGGGTGTGGTCGGCTTTTGCCATTTTGGCGGTGAAAGGCAATTTTTTTGAGAAACGGGAGTAATCTGAGATGAATGTTTGGATGATTGTTGGTCTGGTGGTCACCATTGCGATGATACTGGGACTGAGCATCTACTCCGGCACCAAGTTTAAGGCCGGAGTCAGTAAAAATGGCTCCGCCATTACCGCCGGAATTATTATGGGAACGCTGGTGGGCGGCTCATCTACCGTCGGTACGGCGCAGCTGGCCTATAACTACGGCATGAGCGCATGGTGGTTTACGCTGGGCGGCGGCATTGCATGTCTTGTGCTGGCACTGGTGTATGTAAAGCCCTTTCGCGGCAGCCACTGCGCCACGCTGGTGCAGATGGTCGGGCATGAATACGGCCCGGCGGCGGGATTGTCGGCCTCCATCCTCAATTCCGTGGGGACGTTTATCAATATCATCTCCCAGCTCATTGCGGCAACGGCGGTGATTACCGTGCTGTTCCCCAGTCTCAGCATGGCGGTGGAGCTGCTGATCGCAGCGGCCTTTATGGTGCTGTATGTGGTATTCGGAGGCGCCAAGGGCGCAGGCATGGTGGGCGTTTTGAAGCTGACGCTTTTGTACATCGCCATGATTGGCTGCGGCATCATTGTATTGAGCCTGACCGGCGGTGTGGGCGGCTTTGCGGATATGGTGAAGGGCATCGACAATCCCGAAGGCGTTCACTTCTTCTCGCTGGTGGCACGGGGTGCGGGCAAGGACATTGGGGCGTGTCTCTCCCTGATCTTCGGCGTTCTCACCACCCAGACCTATGCACAGGCGGTGATTTCCTGTAAGTCTGACGCCTGCGCCAGAAAGGGTGCGGTAATGAGCGCGTTCCTGATTCCGCCCATCGGCATCGGCGGCATTCTGGTGGGACTTTATATGCGGGCAACCCATCCCGGCATTGTAGCAAAGACTGCGCTGACCAGCTTTGTCATGGAGCATATGCCGCCGGTACTGGCGGGCATTGTGATGGGTACGCTGTTCGTGGCAGTGGTGGGCACCGGCGCAGGATTGGCGCTGGGCATCTCCTTCATTGTCAATAAGGACATCATCAAGAAGTTTACCCACAAGCTGGACAACAATCCCCGGCTGGAGGCAGTGGTGGGAAAAATCATCACTGCTGCGGTGCTGCTGCTGGGCTGCTGCCTTTCCACCGGCTCTCTGGGCGACACGATTTTGCAGTTCGCCTTTATGTCCATGGGACTGCGGGGAGCCGTGGTGCTGGTACCCATGTGCTGCGCCCTGTGGCTGCCCGGGAAGATCCCTCACAAGTTTGCCATGTGCTCCATCATCGTAGCGCCGCTGCTGGTGCTGCTGTTCGGGGTAATGAATGTGCTGCCCTTTGACTCGCTGTTCATTGGCATTGCCGCATCACTGGTCATCATGGGGATCGGCTATCTGGCAGGGCGAAAGCAGCCTTTGAGGGCAAATTAAACGAGCTGTGAGGTTCAGCGGCTCCTGACTGGGGGCCGCTGAAATTTCTTGCCCGTTACAACGAATTGTAGTATACTGTTTAAAAGGAATGCGTAACCGGATGAGGTGACACGATGATTAACGAGGCTTCCATTAAGTGCTTTATGGCGCTGTGCGAAACCCTGAGCTTTACGGAGGCAGCCCGTCAGCTGTTTATGACCCAGCAGTCGGTGAGTAAATACATCGCCAAGCTGGAGGAGGATCTGGGCTTTCAGCTGTTTCAGCGAACCCACCACTATGTGGCAATGACACGGGCAGGGGAGAATTTCTATGCCCTGTTTTCTGATGTGGAGCGGCAGTTTCAGGATACGCTGGAGCAGACCCGTACCTATTACCACGGCCTGAGCAATTCTCTGCACATCGGCTATCTGGAATGGCTGGATATTTCTGCGGGGATTGGCAAAGCCCTGCGGGAGATGAAGCACGAGAGTCCGGAGCTGGAATTCGAGGGGGAGAAGCATCCCCAGTATGAGCTGAACGAGCTGTTTTTAAGCCGGAAGCTGGATCTTATCATCACCTACAGGGAATTTGCACCCAAGGATCAGGGGGTTAAAAATCTCAAGGTGCTGGATACCCCGCTGGTGCTGCTGGTGTCTCCGGAGCATCCCAAGGCGGTGCCGGGGGCAACGGTGGAGGACTTTAAGAGCGAGCCGTTTATCAAGGCTGCGGCCTCGCGGGAGAGCCTGTCGGAAAGCCGCAGCCGCGCACGGCGGCAGTGCCGGGAGCTGGGATTCTCTCCCAGCCGGATTATCATTTCCCCCAATCTGGAGTCTGCGTATATGGCAGTGGAGCTGGGACAGGGCATTATGGTGTCCACCATGCTCAGCCGCATGACGCTGGGAAACAACCTCCGATGCTATCCGGTGGGGAAAACCGAGGAGCTGCGCTGCTTCTGGTATGAGCAGCAGGAGAACCCTTCGGTGGCGCAGTTTGCCCGGTGTCTGGAGCAGGCCCACAAGGACGAGCCGATCACCGGCATCGGTATGACGAATGCTCTGATGGAATAATCGAATACTGCCCAAAAAGGATCAGGCGTTCCCGCAGTATGGGAGGGTCTGATTTTTTTTACCCATTCCGAAAAAAGTTTCAAATGGGGCTTGACAAATCGGTAAAATTGTATTATTGTCTTATTGTACTAAGTGATTAATACAACAACACAATACATGGAGGCGTTTTATGCAGTGGAATTTTGACGGAAACGCACCCATCTACTCGCAGTTGGTGGAACAGATGAAGCTGGGCATTGTATCCGGGGAATGGCTCCCCGGTCAGCGGATCCCGGCGGTTCGAGAGCTGGCGGTAGAGGCGGGGGTCAATCCCAACACCATGCAGCGGGCGCTGCAGGAGCTGGAGCGGCAGGGGATGCTGTTTTCTCTGCGCACCAGCGGAAGATTTGTAACGGAGGACAAAGAAATGATCGAGGATGCAAAGCGTACTCTGGCAAAGCGCCATATCGCAGCGTTTATCCAGCAGATGCAGGCGCTGGGCTATACCCGGCAGGAGATCGTAGCACTGCTGGAGGAATCGGAAGGAGGAGATCGGCATGACGCCAATTCTTGAATGCAGAGAGCTGAGCAAGCGCTATGGTAAGGTGCAGGCGCTGGACCACGTATCCTTTTCCATTGAGCCGGGGAAGATCGTGGGTCTGCTGGGCCCCAATGGCAGCGGCAAAACCACGCTCATTAAAATGGCAAACGGCCTGATTACATGGGATCAGGGAGAGCTGCTCATCGGGGGGAGCGCACCGGGGAAAGAAACCAAGGCCATCGTTTCCTATCTGCCGGAGCGCACCTATCTGGCGGACTGGATGAGCGTTCGGCAGCTGCTGGATTTCTTCTGTGACTTCTACCCGGATTTCCAGCGGCAGCGGGCGGAGGAAATGCTGGGGCATCTGAACATTGATAAAAGCATGCGGATCCGGCAGATGTCCAAGGGTACCAGAGAAAAGGTGCAGCTGATTCTGGTGATGAGCCGGAAGGCAAAGCTCTATCTGCTCGATGAGCCAATCGGCGGCGTGGATCCCGCCACGCGGGATTATATCCTGCATACCATCATCGGAAGCTATGACCCGCAGGCGGCGGTGGTGATCTCCACCCACCTGATCGCCGATGTGGAAAAGATTTTGGATCAGGTGATTTTTATCAGTCAGGGGCAGATTGTCCTGCAAAAGTCCGTGGATGCCATCCGGGAGGAGCAGGGCAAGTCGGTGGATCAGATGTTCCGGGAGGTATTCAGATGTTAGGAAAGCTTTTGAAGCATGAATTCCGCGCCACAGGCCGGATCATGTGGGTATTGTATGCGGCGATGCTGGCGCTGAGTCTGGGCAGCCATTTCGCCATGCGGTATATGGATGAACCCCATAGCGCGCTGATCCTTCGGATTTTGGCAACGCTGGTGACGGTGCTCTGGGTGCTGGCGCTGATGTTTGGCGCGGTGATGACGGTGGTGCTGATGGTGCAGCGGTTCTATAAGAACTTTCTCACCGACGAGGGCTATCTCATGTTCACCCTGCCCACCGGGATTCCCAGCATGATCTTCTCCAAGCTGATCGTCAGCGTTGTATGGGTGATCGTGACGATTCTGGTGATGCTTTTGGGCGTCTGCCTTGCGGTGGCGGACAGCAGTCTCCTGCAGGCGGCGGCGGGAATTCTTCGGGAATGCATCCGCATGGCATCTGTCAAGGTAACAATCAATGTGGCCGCAATTCTACTGGAAATCGCACTGGTTGTGATTGTGGGAATGGCCTGCTCCATGCTGCAGTTCTATGCTGCCATGTCTCTGGGCTATGGCTTTACCGGACATAAGGCGCTGTGGTCGGTGGTGAGCTATTTTGTCATCAGCGTGGTGTTCCAGCTGATCGGCGGCGTAATGCTGGTGGCGATGCCCGGCGGCATGATTCGCTGGTTTAGCAGCTTGGAGCCGATGCAGGGCTTCCATGTGACAATGTGCTTTGCCGCCGCTGCTGAGCTGGCTGCCGGAGCGGCGCTCTATGCTGTCACATGGCTCAGCCTCAAAAAGCGGCTGAATCTGGCATAAAAATTGGCTGTGTCCGAAGAATCGGGCACAGCCTTTTGTTATGCGTGATCCTGTTCCAGCCGGAGCTGCTCCAGCTCCTCCGGGGTGTTGATGTTCCGCACCCAGCGTTCCTGAGGCAGGGAGACACGGGTGGTTTTTACCTGATCCAGCAGTGCGGACATGCGGTTTTCTCCGGACTCCAGCAGCTGGTTCATAACGGGCAGGCAGGTGCTTCGGTACAGCCCCAGCAGCGGCTCCGGGCGCCCGTCACGGGTGAAGACGCAGGCGTCCTCACAGTGGCAACGCTTTTCATTCAGCAGGGAAATGGCCTGAGGGGACAGAAGGGGCATGTCCACGGCGCTGACCCAATATAGCTCCGGGCCGTGCTGACGGAAGGCGGCCTGCAGTCCGCCCATGGGGCCGCAATCCCTTACAAGGTCATAGACCGGCGTGACGTGCTCCGGCAGGGAGAGGGCATGCTCCGGCTGTCCCAGAGATACATAAATGGGCGCACCGGGGCAGGCGGCCTGCCAGAAGCGGATGGCCCGTTCCAGCAGAGATTGCCCGTCCAAGGTAACGGCGGCCTTGTCCCTGCCCATGCGCTTGGAGCGGCCACCCGCCAGAATCAGAACGGCGGGCTGCTCCACCGCGGCGGTGAGCTTTTCGTAGATGTCGGGCTTGGTGGACATGTCCAGAGACTTCATGTCCGGGCCGGTCCAGACGTGGAAGGAGGTGGCGGTGGCAACGGGCTTTGCGCTGGCCTCCTGATAGACGGCATAGCGCAGCTCCAGCTTTTTCCCCTGACACAGGGTGCAGGCGGTGCGCACGGTGACCTCGCCGGGATAGCGCACCGGGGCGGCGTACTGGAGGTTCAGGTTGACCATGGGGGGATTGATGCCCTCACGGTTCATGGCCACATAGGGATAGCCCACGGCGGCAAAATAGTCCATCCGGGCAATTTCATACCAGATGGGATAGACGGCGTGGTGGACAATGCCCATGGGGTCACAGTCCGGATAGCGGACGGCAATTTTCGATATACTGAGCATGGGAAACCTTCCTTTCGGGGTGAGACAGGAAAGGCTGCTGCAACGGATGCAGCAGCCTTTGTCAGCGGGAAATCATCGCTGCTTTTCCAGCAGCTTGGGAATATTCTTCTGAGCGTGCGCCTTAATGGCGGCAAAGCTCTCTGCACTGATGACATGCTCCACGCGGCAGGCATCCTCCGCAGCAATCTCCGGATCAACGCCCAAGGCGGTCAAAAGATCGGTAATCACGGTATGACGCTCATAAATCTTATCCGCGATCTCCTGACCCGCAGGGAGCAGCGAAATGGAGCCCTCGGGGCTGACGGTGATATAGCCGTTTTCCCGCAGGTTCTTCATGGCAACGCTGACACTGGGTTTGGAAAAGCCCAGCTCATTGGCGATGTCGATGGAGCGCACCGTTCCCTTCTGATTGTGAAGCACGAGAATAGTTTCCAAATAGTTTTCGGCGGATTCATGAATTTTCAATACAGTCACCACATTTCCACGGATATCGAATTCTATTTTAACCATTATATCATGAGAATGCAGAGGAATGCAAGAATTTTATATATGAAAATAGTTAGATGAAACTTACTGCCCGAATGCCGCCTGAAAGGACTCGGCATAGGGATAGCGGAAGATGCCCTTTTCTGTGATAATTGCGGAGATCAGGGACGCTTCGGTGACATCAAAGGCGGGGTTATAGCACTTTACGCCCTGCGGCGCCTGAGGCTGGGCATAGAATCTGCTGCGAATCTCCTCGCCGGGGCGCTCCTCAATGACAATGTCCCTGCCGGTGGGGCAGTGCATGTCCACCGTGGAGGAGGGACCGAGTACATAGACAGGGATGCCGTAGTGGCGGGCAAGAATGGCAACGCCGCTGGTGCCGATCTTATTGGCGGTGTCGCCGTTGGCGGCAATCCGGTCACAGCCCACAAGACAGGCGTTGATTTTCCCCTGCGCCATGACCAGCGATGCCATGTTGTCGCAGATCAGGGTCACGTCCACTCCGGCCTCCATCAGCTCATAGGCGGTCAGCCGCGCACCCTGAAGCAGGGGGCGCGTCTCATCGGAGAACACGTGGAAGCCGTAGCCCTCCTTCTGACCCAAGAGAATGGGGCCGAGGGCGGTGCCATGGACGGAGGTGGCCAGCGGCCCGGCGTTGCAGTGGGTGAGCAGACCGTCGCCGGGATGGAGCAGGGAAAGGCCGTTCCGGGAGATCCGGAGGTTCATGGCGATGTCCTCCTGCTGAATGGCGGTGGCTTCCCGGCACAGGGCCGAAAGAACTTCCTCACGGGGTGCAGCCTCTACGGCCTTGGCAGTGCGGAGCATGCGCCTCAGCGCCCACGCGAGATTGACCGCCGTGGGGCGGCTGCTGCTCAGGTAGTCCGCTTCCCGGCTCAGCTGCTGATAAAAGGATGCGCCACCCGGAGCGTCAATTTGCTGTGCCAGCACATACAGGGCATATCCGGCGAAGATACCGATGGCAGGCGCACCCCGCACCTGCAGGGTGTAGATGGCATTGTATAATGCTTCCCGACTCGAAAGGGTGATGCTGCGCTTTTCGGCGGGCAGCAGGGTCTGGTCGATGATCTCCACCGCATCACCGGCGGGGGTGAGGTGGACGTTTTCTGCAAGCGGCGTCAAGGCAATCTGCTCCTTTCTGCTTTTTCACGATTCCGTGCGTTTTCTCCAGTATAATACGGTATTTTCAGATTCGCAACAGAAAATTGAAAAAAGGCTTGACAAAGAGAAAAAAGTCTTATATAATAACTGAGCAATTTGAAATTGCCTATGCGCGAGTGGTGGAATTGGCAGACTCGCTAGATTCAGGTTCTAGTGTGCATTACGCACGTGCGGGTTCAAGTCCCGCCTCGCGCACCATGGCGAGTGTTCTTACAGCATTTGAAAAGCTGTAAGAACACTCGCTTTTTATACAGCGAGTTCACAGGGGGCGTAGTTGACGAC
>CAJKSU010000058.1 GCA_905202605.1 uncultured Eubacteriales bacterium | reverse complement strand
CCGCTGTCATGGTAGCGTGTCGGATCTTTCATCTCGTCTGCCGCTAACTGATTCAGCCACTTCTTTAGCTCTTCTTTTAGAGCAGAGGTCATGAAGATGGTTCGGCAGGAGGACGCCGTTTTGGTGCTTTTCAGAATAAGGGAAGTGGTGCTGCGCTCCAGCTTGTCCGGGAATACCTTTTCATAGGCAGACCTCCAATTCCTTGTAGCCGGGTGTTTTTTCACCCGGCAATTTTTGCATTCCAACATTTTCGGGTTATCCGATCAAAAGTTTCAGCTGTTCTAGCTTTTCCTGTGCGCTTTCCTTGCGGAAGCTGGCCCCGATGCAGGAAACAGGAACGCACATCTCCAACAGGCGGTCATAGATTCGGGCGTGAACGGTATCCTGCGGATGCCGGATCTCATCCAGTGTTAGATTGGTCGTGACGATCAGGGGCTTCCGGCTGCGGTAGCGACTGTCTACAATGTTGTAGATCTGTTCCAGTGCATACTCTGTGCCGCGCTCCATCCCGAAATCGTCAATGATGAGAAGCGGATAGCGGCACAGCCGGTCTACCACCTTGTTCTGCCCAGAGAAACTACTATTCAATTCGTTCACGACATGAGCAAAGTTTGTCATGCACACAGGTACTTTCTGCTCCATCAGAGCGTTCGCAATGCACCCGGCAAGGAAACTCTTGCCTGTGCCAAAACCGCCCCAGAGCAGTAGCCCGATGTTCTCTGCGTGAATGGTCTGCCACTGCTCTACATAGCGATGTGTGTGACGCATCTGCAGGCTACGACCATTGTCGTTTGCAAATGTCCACTCCAGCAGTGCCGGGTCAGAAAAACCTTCTGCTTTCAGCTGCCGCACAAGGTCGAGATGTTTCTGCTCCTTAACAGCTGCTTCCTGCTGTTCCCGTTCGGCTTTATGACAGGCGCATTCTACCGGGTGCTTGTTCTTTCCTATCAAGACAAGCCCCTTGGCAAAGAAGGCTTCTTTGGGTGTGTGGCACTTACCGCAGGAGAGCAAACCATCTGCTCCATAATAATCCATTGCGTTTTCGGGTATACTGGAAACGGATTGTTCCAAAATCTTTTCAATAAAAACGATTTGTTTCTCAAGAACTGTCTGTGCGAGTGCGTATAAGTACAGACCGCACAAATTTCTTCCGTGAAAAAATGCGCGTTTTACGGGCGGCTGGATCAGGAAAAACTACTGTTATTTTATGCGAAGAATGATATTATCATTATCATAAAAGGATGTTTCTCTTAAAAATATGCGTCGCCAGCCTTTGAACCTTTGAAAAAAGGCCGGACAGGCGGAAACGGTAAATGCAATGGAGATTTTACTCACGGGTTTTACGGCGTTTCTGACGCAGGAGTGGATCGAGACGGCATTCCCGAATGATCATGTGCTGACTACCTGCGCAAAAGGGGAGGCACTGTCGGACACCCAGATTAAGACGGTGACGCTGGAAAGCAGGCAGCTGTTGGATCAGCTTGCAGAGACCTATCAGTTTGACCGCGTTGTCTATTTTTCTGAATATCTTCTGCCACACGGTGATCAGGAAGGTGAACTGGACCGCCTGCGCCGGGTCCTGCAATCCTGCCGCGAGCGGGAAGTGGAGCTGCTGTACCTCTCAGGGCCGGAGGCAGCATTTGCGCCGTCCACCGGTAAAACGCTGCTGGCCAATGCGGCGGAGGAACTTTGCTTCCATTACGCCAGAACCAGCAAACTTCAGGTCAAGGTGTTCCGCCTGCCCTACCTGTATGCTGTCTCGGCCAGCGGCGCGGATCAGTTTGCGCGGCTATTCGAACAGATGCCTGCCGGTACGGTTCAAATGGATGAACAGGCTGCGCAGCCGCTGCTGGCGCTCTGTGCAGAAGAATTGGCCGATCTCGTTGCCCGGGTGTTCGATACATGGACACCGGAGCCGGAGCGATTTACGCTGCCGGATGTTTTTGGGAACACACAGGGGCAGCTGGGCGAGGTGCTGCAAAAGCTGCAGCCCGGGCTGAAGGTGCTGTACGGAACCGATACGATCCAGACCTACCCCGCAGCAGATAATGCTGTCCGCCGCAGGTACGGCTGGTTCCAACGGTACAGCATCCTGGATGATCTTCCGGCGATCTATAATGCGTGGTGCGCCCGGAAGACAGAGAAAAAAAGCTTTATACGCAAAATGGTGGATAAGATCCGCCGGAGCTCACTCTTGCTGCGGCTGGTGGAGATCGCTGCCGCGTGGCTGGCCACGGAACTGCTGGTGCGTATTACAGGCACGGACGCGCAGTTCCGGATGGTCGATTTCCGGCTGATGTTCGTTGTGCTGATCGGCACGGTCTATGGCCTCAATGCAGGTGTGCTGTCTGCTGTGCTGGCATCTGTTTCTCTGACAGCGGGCTATCTGCGGCAGAGTACCACTCTGATGCTGCTGTTTTATGAGCCTGCCAACTGGTTGGCGTTCATTATATATTTTGTGGTGGGAGCGTCCTGCGGCTATGTGCAGCTGCGTAATACAGAGACTGCCCGTTTTGTGCAGGGAGAAAACGAGCTGCTGCATAAGCGGCTTGAATTTACCCGGAAACTGTATCAGGATACGCTGGAGGATAAACGGTCGTTCCGCCGCCAGATCCTGGGCCGCCGGGACAGTTTTGGCAAGATCTATGCTGTGACCCAGCAGCTGGATATGCTGCAGCCGCAGGAGATCTGCCGCAAGACGGTGCAGATAATGGAAGACGTACTGGAAAACCACAGCCTTACCATCTACCGTATGGAAAAGAACCAGGGGTTTGCCCGACTTACCGCCGCCAGTGCTGGAATGACGCCGGAGCCGGCATACTCGCTGGAGGTGAATCAGTGGCTGGACGTGATCCGTGCCATCGAACAGGAAGGGCTGTGGGTGAATCGCGGCTTCCTCCCCGGACGTCCGATGTATGCTGCAGGCGTGCGGCAGAACGGCAGCCTTGTGGTACTGATCGGGCTGTATACTGCCAGCGAAGAGCAGATGACCCTGTATTACCAGAATCTGTTCCGCATCCTCTGCGGACTGGTGGAAACAGCACTGGTGCGGGCCTTTGAGTACGAGAGCGTTGTGCGAGAAAACTGGTATCTGCCCGACACCTGCCTGCTGCGTCCGGCTGTGTTTGCGGAGCAGCTGGCTACAGCCTGCACCCTGCAGGAAGACAAAATGGCGCATCATCTGCTGCTGCAGGTGACGGGAACGTTCAAAAACCGGGCCGAATTCAACGACCGGGTGAGGCGCTCCATCCGCAGTACCGATGCAGCAGGCGTTGGAACAAACAACGCCGTTTACCTGCTGATGAATCAGACCGATGAAGAAAATCTGCCGCTGCTGACCCGGCGCTTGGATGAAAGAGGGCTTCATGTCACTGCAGTGCCGCTGGATGAGCAGCTGCGGCTGATCAGCGCTGCAAAACAGGAGGCATCGCATGCGTAACGGGTTCTGGCTTGGTCTTGTGCTGCTGGCAGTACATCTGGCCGTATGCGGGGGGATCTGGCTGCTGGCCTGGGCCAAGGTACTGGAGGTGGAGGGATATTTTGCTCCTGTGATGCTTCTTGTGCCGCTGTGGGGACCGCTGTGTGTGCTGCTGCTCCACACTTCCAACCGCCTTACAGGCGGGTGCCTGCGGGAACAGACACTTGAAAAGCTGCATATCAACGAAGAAATACACAAAAGTATCCTTGTGGCGGATGACGAAGGCGAGGATATGGTCGTTCCACTGGAGGAAGCGCTGCTGGTTGACAGTCCCGCGCAGAAACGCAAGCTCATCCTCTCGGTGCTGACGGATGACCCCGCAGGCTATTATGACCTGCTTCAGCAGGCCCGTATGGACAACGACAGCGAAGTGGTACACTATGCTTCCACGGCGCTGTCGCAGATCACCAAGGAAGCGGACCTGAAATTGCAGAAGCTGGAGCAGCGCTATGCCGCTGCCCCGGACGATGCCGCAGTGCTGGAAGAATACTGCAATTATCTGGAAAGCTATCTGAAAGACGGTTTCGTACAGGGCAGAGCCGCAGAGATCCAGCGCCATCAGCTGGAGCAGCTGCTGAAAAAGCGGCTGGAAAACCTTGGCGGACGCCGCAGCTGTACGCTGGAATGCAGGCTGGCAGATGTGCAGCTCAGTCTTGCTGAGTATGACCGCGCAGAGAAAACGCTGGAAGAGCTTACGGCGCGCTGGCCCCAGCGCGAGGCGCCGTGGGTGCTCTGCCTGCGGCTGGCAGCAGCGCGGCGAGATGGGGAGGCTATCCGAAAAACACTGGGTCAAATCGAGGAAAAGGAGGTCTACCTCAGTGCAAAGGGCCGCGAGATCGTGCGGTTCTGGCAGGGGAAACAGCAATGATAAAGGAGATCCTTTCCCGGCTGCGGGCGTTCCGCTGGCAAAAGCTGCTGATCATCTGGGCCGTGTTCGTGGCGATGGCCGCTATCCTGTTTGCGGAGCGCAGCGGCATTCAATACGAAGCAGCGAAATTCAAGCTCAATTATCTCCCCCGGACAGAGGTCGAGCCTGCACAGACCGCCATGTTCGGCCAGCCCGTCACCTGCCTGCTGCTCTACGATTCCGGGCAGGAAGGAACAGACAATGCCAAAGAGCAGTTTGATCGGATCTTGCTGGATATGAAAGTGAGTACGCAGGCTGTGGATGTACACACGACCTCTCTTGAAGGCATCCCGGAGTTTGACCGGTATAAAACCGTTGTGGTCCTCATGAGCGATCTGGATGCGTTAGGCAGCCGCCTGATCGACCTGATGAACTGGGTAAAGGACGGCGGCAGCGTCCTGTTTGCCATGACGCCCCAGAAAACAACATATTTTGACGCTGTCTCGCCCAACCTCGGGGTATTGTCCTCTTCCTGGGAGTATAAGACTACAGAAAGCATCGTTCCCACGGAGGAGTTTATGCTGGGCGGCGGGGAGCGGTATGAGTTCAGCGACCCGTTCCAGTCGTCCCTCAGCGTCAGCCTCAGGGAGGAAGTCACAGTCTATGCCCGCACGGGGGACGAAGGCGTTCCGCTGGTGTGGGGTACAAAGTCTGGTGCCGGCAGGGTGGTGGTGGACAACATCGGCATCTACGATAAAATCATGCGCGGCATCTATGCAGCGTCCTTCAGCCTTCTGTGCGATGCCGCTGCCTACCCGGTGATCAACAGCTCGGTGTTCTATCTGGACGATTTTCCATCTCCGGTACCCGGCGGCGATGGTACTTATATCCGCAGGGACTACGGGATGAGTATTGCGGATTTCTATTCCAAGGTCTGGTGGCCGGATCTTATGAAGCTTGCACAGCAATACTCCATCCGTTTTACCGGTGTCATGATCGAAAACTATGAGGACGATACCCAGAGTACGCCGGTCCGTCAGCCGGACACCCAGCAGTTCCGATATTATGGCAGTCTGCTGCTGCAGCAGGGAGGGGAAGTGGGCTTCCACGGTTACAACCATCAGCCGCTGGTGCTGTCCGATACGGATTACAAGGGACTGTATGCCTATCATCAGTGGCCCAGTGAGGAGGCCATTGTGGCAGCGATGAACGAACTGATCGATTTTCAAAAGACCGTGCTGCCCAACACAGAGGGTAGTGTCTATGTGCCGCCCTCCAACATCCTTTCCGCTGCAGGGCGGAAGGTGCTGGGCAGCAAAGTGTCCCAGATCCGCACCATTGCCAGCACTTACTTTGAGGATGGCACATCCCTGCCCTATGTGCAGGAATTCGGTGTGGCCAGCGACGGTATCGTGGAGCAGCCCCGCATCGTATCCGGCGGTATGGTGGGAGATACCTATATGCGGCTGGCCGCGATGAGCGAGTTGAATATGCATTACGTCAGCACCCACTTTATGCACCCGGACGATCTGCTGGATGTGGACCGCGGCGCTGCGGAAGGCTGGGAAACCTATAAGGGCGGTCTGAAAGATTACCTCAAGTGGCTCAGTGCCGCTGCACCGGATCTGCGCAGGCAGACCGGCACCGAGTGCTCTGCTGCCATCCAGCGGTATGCACAGCTGACGGTCACGATGGACAGCACCGACACTGCGTGGACACTTCACCTTGGCAATTTTGCCGATGAAGCATGGCTTTTCTTCCGCGCCAATGAGGGGACTCCCAGCAAAGTGACGGGCGGCGAATTGACCCGCCTGACCGGAGATCTTTATCTGCTCAAGGCCAATGCCGACACAGTCCGCATTGAAAAGAAGGGAGCATGACCATGCGCATCTGTCTGGTGCTGGAGGGGTCATACCCCTATGTCCACGGCGGCGTATCCACATGGATGCACGCTTATATTCAGGCTATGCCTCAGCAGGAGTTCTCCCTCTGGGTCATCGGTGCCAAAGCGCAGGACCGGGGAAAGTTTGTGTATGAGCTGCCGCCCAACGTGAAAGAGGTGGAGGAGGTTTTTCTGGATGATGCCCTCCGCCTCCACGGTGAGCGGCATCCGGTCCTGTTTACCGCAGACGAGCGCACCGCCCTGCGGGAACTGGTACGGCTGGGCAGACCGGATTGGGATGTGCTGTACCGTCTGTTTCAGGAAAAAGGCGTCCACCCGCTCTCTTTTTTGCAGAGCCGGGACTTCATGGAGCTGTTCACGGACATCTGCATGAGAGAGTATCCCTATGTGGCCTATGCGGATGCGTTCCATACCATGCGCTCGATGCTGCTGCCGGTACTCTATCTGCTTACGGGCCGGGTGCCGAAAGCGGATGTCTATCATGCGATCTCTACCGGCTACGGCGGTCTGCTGGCCTGTCTGGGCGGCAGCCTGAACCATGCACCGGTGCTTCTTACGGAACACGGCATCTACACCCGCGAACGTGAGGAGGAGATCATCCGTGCAGAATGGGTGGTGCCCTCGTTCAAGAGCCGATGGATCCGGTTCTTCTATGTCCTTTCTGAGGAGATCTACCGGCGGGCGTTCCGGGTCAGCAGTCTGTTCTATAATGCCCGCCGGACGCAGATCGAGATGGGGTGCGATGCTGAAAAGTGCATCGTTATTCCAAACGGCGTCCAGTACGAGCGGTTCTGCAATATCCCGCTCAAACAGGAGGATGGCTGGGTGGATATCGGCGCAGTGGTGCGTCTGGCTCCTATCAAGGACGTCAAGACCATGATCTACGCGTTCTTTGAACTGGCCTCCCGGGTACCCAACGTCCGGCTGCACATCATGGGCGGCGTGGATGATGAGGATTATGCGAAAGAGTGCTATGCACTGGTGGAGGAATTACAGCTCAAAAATCTGATCTTCACCGGCCGTGTAGACGTGGTGCAGTATATGCAGAAGCTGGACTTCACCATCCTCACCAGCATTTCGGAAGGACAGCCGCTCTCTGTGCTGGAATCCATGGCAGCCCGCCGTCCCTGTGTGACCACCGAGGTGGGGTGCGGCCGGGAACTGCTGGAAGGCGCCCCGGGGGATACGTTCGGCATTGCAGGCTACTGTGTACCCCCTATGTACCGTCAGGGGCTGGCCGATGCGATGGAGAAAATGTGTGCCAGCCGTACCCGCCGCGAAGAGATGGGGCGCATTGGCCAAAGACGGGTGGATGCTTACTTTCACCACGAGCAGATGCTGGCTAACTACCGCAAAATGTACGACGAAACAGCTAAGGAATATCACTTGGAGTAACCATGGCAGGAATTGGATTTGAATTGAAAAAGCTGTTCCGCCGCAAAGGACTGTTTGCCTCCCTGCGGGCCTACGGCTATGCGGGCATCATCTGCACCGGCCCCATGCTGCTGGGCGTTCTGCTTCAGCTTGGTATTTTGCTGCTCTGCAGCTGGGCGGGCGCCCCGCGGGATCAGCAGGATCTGCTGGTCTGCATGATCACCTATACGCTGCTGTTTTCCCTTACGGTCACCAGCTTCTTTTCCATGCCGGTAACACGGTATCTGGCAGATATGCTGTATGAGGAACAGGAGCAGACCATCCTGCCTTCGTTCTGGGGCTCCAGCAGCATGATGCTTGTACTGGGCTGCACGCTGTATGGGCTGTTTCTGCTTGTTTCAGGAGCAACTCTTTTGCAGGGTCTGCTCTGCCTGTGGCTTTTTGCAGAGATGATCGTGAACTGGAACGCCATGAGTTATCTGACCGCCATCAAGGACTACCGGGGCATCCTCTGTTCGTTTCTGGCAGCTATTGTGCTGGCGTTCGGGCTGGGGTTCGTACTGGTGGTGCTGCTGGGCTGTCCGGTGCTGGAAGGAATGCTCTTTGCTGTGACCATGGGTTACGGCCTGATGATGGTCTGGGATGTAGTGCTGCTCTACCGTTACTTCCCGCAGAGTGAAGAGAGCCCTTGGGCGTTTCTGCGCTGGGTGGATGCGTTCCTTCCGCTGGCCTTTACGGGGCTGTGCACCAACATCGGGCTGTTTGCCCACCTTGTCATCTGCTGGGCAGGCCCGTCGGGCGTACAGGTCAAAGGTCTGTTTTATGGGGCTCCGTACTATGATGTGCCTGCCCTTATTGCGTTTTTGACCATTCTCGTCACGAGCGTAAATTTTGTGGTGTCAGTGGAGGTCAATTTCTACCCCAAATACCGGAATTACTACAGCCTGTTCAACGATGGCGGCGTTGTGGGCGATATCGTCACAGCAGAGGAAGAGATGCTGGCTGTGCTGAATCGGGAACTCCGGTTCACTGCCCTCAAACAGCTGTTCGTCACAGCGGCGGTACTTTCGCTGGAGAACACTCTGCTGGCTTTGCTGCCTCTTGGGTTCAACGACCTGATGCACGGCTACTTCCGCACCCTGTGTGTGGGGTACGGCCTTTACGCCGTGGGCAACACCATCCTGATGATCCTGCTTTACTTCACGGATTACGGAGGCGCTGTCGCAGCTGCCGCTGTGTTTGCTGTTTCTGCCAGCGGGCTTACGGCGCTTTCCATGGCGCTTGACCCTGCATTTTACGGATTTGGCTTCCTGATCGGGGCGGCATTGTTTTATCTGGTAACGCTGTTCCGGTTGGATGCCTTTACGGCCAACCTGCCCTATCGGGTGTTGGGGCAGCAGCCTATTGTGGCAGAAACAAAAGCCGGGCGCTTCACCCGGCTGGGGCTGTTCCTGGAACATAAAAAGCGAAAGCCGACGAAGAGTGCAAAACATAGTGCTTCTTGAGGGGAGAGAAAAGATGGAAGATAAGAAACTGATCCCGCGCCGCAGGGTGCTGGGGCTGGGCGTGGCGCTTGCCGGTCTGTGTGCAGGCTGTGCCGTGCTGCCAGCCGGGAGTACAGAGAGCGCTGTCGGCTCACAGGCGGCGTCTGAGGACAAAGCGGTCGATAAGGTGGAAAAGGCCCCCGCATCTGAAATCAACAGTGTCCACCTGCGCGACAATGCAGAGCTGTACAACGTCTACGATGACAGCGGCGTGGTGACGATGTACCTGACCGTGAGCCGGGGCAACGACAGCGAAAATACAAACCACAGCTGGGCAGAGATCAACCATTATTCGGTCTACGATTATGAGGCCATGGGGGTGCCACGCTATCAGGTCGCCGCTCTGCTTCAGGTCGGTGATGAGAACGGCCCAGTCGTGGGAGAGCTTGGATATGAGACCCTGACCCCAAACGCCACCGTTCAGATACGTGGTCAGACCTCCAGTGAGAATGCTCAGAAAAACTACAAAATAAAGCTCAAGAAAAACAAGGGCAGCTGGCGCGGTCAGCGCACCATCGCCCTCAATAAGCACATGGGTGAGGGTCTGCGCTTCCGCAATAAGATGGCCTATGACCTTATTAAGGGGATCGACCAGATGATGGGCCTTCAAACCCAATTCGTGCATTTGTACGTCAAAGACCTGACCGACAGCGACAATGGTGTATTTGAAGATTACGGGCTGTATACTCAGGTCGAACAGCTGAATAAGACCGCTCTCAAGACGCATGGAGCAGATCCAAACGGACAACTGTATAAAATCAATTCCTTTGAATTTTTGCGCTATGAAGATATTATCCGCCTCTCAACGGACCCTGCATATGACCAAACTGCATTTGAGGCGCGGCTGGAAATAAAGGGAGACAGTGACCACTCCAAATTGATCAAAATGCTGGAAGTTCTCAACGATGAAACGTCGTCCATGGAGGATGAGCTCTTTGCAACGTACTTTGACAAGGAAAATATCGCCTATTGGATGGCATTTCAGCTGCTGACCGGCAACACAGACACTCAAAATCGAAATGTCTACTTGTACAGCCCACAAAACTCCAGCAAATGGTATCTCTGGGACTGGGACAATGACGGTATGCTCCGCCGCCGGGAACGTGAGATCATCAAGTTCTCGGACTCTGAAAGCTGGGAACGCGGCGTGAGCAACTACTGGGGCAATGTGCTGTTCCGGCGCTGTCTGCAAACACAAAGTTACCGTGATATGCTGGATGCTGCCATGAAGGAGCTTTATGCTTACATGAATGAGGAACGCATTCAGTCCATGCTGGAACATTACCGAAGTGTGACGGAAACGTATGTCTGGCAGATGCCGGACCGGATGTATGTACCTATCACGCATGCCGAATACGAAGATGTTCTGAAGAGCATCTGGCCGGAGATCGAAGAAAACTATAATTACTACTGGGAGAGCTACCGTAGGCCCATGCCATTTTACATTGGCATACCGCAGGCAGCAAACGGTCAGTTACATCTGAATTGGGATCCTTCCTATAATTTTAAGGTCGAGGAAATCTGTTATACGGTCGAACTTGCAAAAGATTATCTGTTTAACACAGTATTCTTCCGGCAGGAAAATCTGATCCTGCCAGAGCTTACAATGTATACGCTTCCTGCTGGACAATATTTTTTGCGGGTCCGCGCAACGAATGCATCCGGTTACACGCAGGATGCGTTTGATTATTATGTTACCGAGGCCGGCAAGCATTATGGCATGATCTGTTTTTACGTCCAGCCGGACGGCAGCATCGTGGAGGATACCTATGAAGAGTAGACCGGGGCAGCACACCGGGCCAAGCCTGTTTGAGCGGAGCAGGAGCCTGCTGGCCCCGCCGCCCTCCCGCACCGGAGAAAAATACCGCCACGAGCTGAAATATCTTATTTCCTATGCGGATAAGGCAGAGCTGGCTGTGCGGCTGGCTCCGGTGCTTCATCTGGACCCTCACGCGCAGCAGGGAGGGTACTTCATCCGCAGCCTGTATTTTGACGATTATTGGAATACTGCTTACGAGGAAAAAGATGCCGGCGTGCTGCTGCGCAAGAAATACCGCATCCGCATTTATAACTGCAGCGACCGCAGCATTAAGCTGGAGCGAAAGAAAAAATTTGGCAGTTACATCTATAAAGAAGCTGCGCCTTTGACCCACGCAGAGTTTGATGCGATTCTCGCCGGAGACTATGACTTTCTGCTGCACAGTCCCCGCCGTTTGTGTCAGGAGTTCTACACCGAGTGTGTGTGCAATGTGCTCCGTCCCCGGGTCATCGTGGATTACGACCGCGAACCGTGGATCATGGATGCCGGCACGGTGCGCGTTACATTTGACCGGAATGTCCGGGCAGCTGTGGGCAGCTGGGACATTTTTGACTCCACGCTTCCCACCCTGCCGGTGCTGGAGCCGGGCAAACTGGTAATGGAAGTCAAATTTACAGAGTATCTGCCGCAGGTCGTGCGGGATATCCTCCCGCCCCGTGCGCAGGAGCTGACTGCAGTTTCCAAGTATGTGCTGTGCTGCGATAAGACCGCCTATCGGCACGGGTTTGAATACTGGAACGAAACCTGAGGGGAAAGGATCTGCAAAGAACCATGAGCACAAAAGACTTTATCAAAAAATCTGTCCTGAACGCCTTTACCCAGTATGATGCGCCGAAGCTTGCCGTGGCGCTGCTGGCGGCGTTGGCGCTGGGCATCCTTATTTATCTGGTCTACCGCAAATTCTATACGGGCGTGGTCTACTCCCGCAGTTTTGCAGTTACGCTGGTGGGTATGTGCGTGCTCACCTGCATGGTCACGCTGGCCATCAGTACCAACGTGGTCATCTCCCTTGGTATGGTGGGTGCATTGTCCATCGTCCGCTTCCGCACCGCAGTCAAGGACCCGCTGGATCTGCTGTATCTGTTCTGGTCTATCACTACGGGCATCACGGCGGGTGCCGGAATGTATGCACTGGGGCTGGTCACGGCAGCTGTCATGATCGTTATGATTTACCTGTTCTCCCACTGGCAGGCCAAAGGCCGGGTGTACATTGCGGTGATCCGCTATGTGGGGACCGAGGCCGGAGACGACATCGTCCGGGCGCTGGGGCGCATCAAGTATGCGGTCAAATCCAAGACCATGCGGGGCGAAAACACCGAGATGGCGGTAGAGGTATTCTGCAAAGATCCCAATATGGAATTTGCAGACCGTATCCGCGCAGTAAAGGGGGTGCAGGATGTCACCCTCATCCAGTATAACGGGGAGTATCATGGGTAAAATTTCAAGGATCCTGGCGGCAGGGCTCTGTCTGCTGTGGATGGGAGCTGCAATGACCACATCGACCACAAAGACAAGGACCTATGCTGCGGACGACAGCGCATTTCCCAATGCCCAGATCGGTTATGCCCCGATGATCGATACCGCAGAGGCAGGCGATGCAGCGCTCCGCTATCTGGAACTTACATGGCGGGAGGCAGAGCCGGAAGAGGGCGTGTATGCGTGGGAGGCAATCAGCGAAAAATACGACTTTGCCTCACTGCGGGAGCAGGGAATCCATCTGGTGCTCCGCTTTGTCTGCGATGTGCCGGGACAAGAGACGCATCTGGATATCCCGGACTGGCTTTATGCGCAGACGAAGGATGGCAGTTGGTACGATACAGATTATGGGAAAGGCTACTCTCCAAACTATGCTAATGTGGTGTTCCGGGCTGCGCATCACCGTGTGCTTTATGCGCTGGCAGAGTTTCTGGGCACGGATGGTTTTGCTTCCTATGTGGAACTGGGCAGCCTTGGTCACTGGGGCGAGTGGCACATCAAAAGTGAAGATGGCTTGGTATCCATGCCGGACGAGACGATCCGGGACGAATATGCCGCAGATTATCTTGCAGCTTTTCCTACGGCAAAGCTGCTGATGCGCAGGCCGTTCCGCTTCGCGGCAGAACAGGGCCTCGGCCTTTATAATGATATGACCGGCGAGGAAAAAGACACCATGGAGTGGCTGGGATGGATCGCAGAGGGTGGCTGGTACGACAGCGACCCCAATGCCCTGACGCCTATGCCGGATTTCTGGCAGGATGCTCCAGTGGGCGGCGAGTTCACCAGCAGCCTTTCCATGCAGGATATGCTGGGAAAGGAGCTTCCCCGTACGCTGCACCTGTTGGAGGCATCGCACATGAGTTTTCTCGGCCCCAAAACGGCATCGATAAAGTATGCGAAAGGATATAATGCCGTGCTGAAGCAGCTGGGCTATCGGCTCCGGGTAACAGAGTTGAAGCTGACTCCCTGTGCAGACGGCGTTTACGCAGAGCTGACTGTGGCAAACAAGGGCGCAGCACCATTCTACTGGGAGTGGCCCGTGAATCTTTATGTGGAGGATGCAGCAGGCAGCACTTTGTACACGGCGCGTCTGCCGCTGTCCCTGCCAGAGCTGATGCCGGGGAAGAGCCAAAAAGTATCGGTCACACTGGAAGGGGCAGATGCACAGGAACTGCTCAGCGGAGGGTGGAAGCGTCGCAGCCCAAAACATCTGACTATTGGAATCGTGGATCCAATGACGAGCCGTGATGCAGTGCGGTTTGCCATGAAGGCGGCACGGAAAAACGGAAGAACTGTTTTGCTGTAGGCTGCCGTGCAAAAAGTAGAATTTCATAGGATTTGATTTTGATGTGCGGTCGCTCAAACCAATGCCGTCAAGTCGGTGGGGGATAGGGTGATTTATCATTTGTCGGAGAGTAAGTGTACGGTTTCTGCACACTTTCTGCACACCGTTTGCACATTTGCCCGAATCGGGGGCTTTTCTG
>CAJKSU010000057.1 GCA_905202605.1 uncultured Eubacteriales bacterium | reverse complement strand
ATTCCGGTGAATTTGCTGGGTTTTTACCTGATATTTGGGTTATGTCAACGAGATATTCATTTTCGAGCGTAATTCCGTGGAAGCCGAAAATGTGGATAACTCTGTGGACAATGTGAAAAACCTCTTTTATTTCAGTAGATTTTATTTTAGGTGCGCCAGAGAAAGACGTGAACAAAATATGAATATTCCCGTGAATAATCCCCATCGTCCATCTGTGCGGAAGAAATTATGCCACCGGGGAGAAGCTGCGGCATAGGATATTTTCCAAAAACCTGCCAGACAGATGGGGAGATTTCTACAGATAAGCTCTTGACGAAAAACTGCCAAAAGAGTAGAATAGGCAGGTGATTTTACGATGGAGGCGAAGTGTATGGCAGTAAAATATATCTTCGTGACTGGCGGCGTGGTTTCCGGCCTGGGCAAGGGCATCACGGCGGCGAGCCTTGGTCGTCTGCTCAAGCAAAGGGGCTTGAAGGTGACGATCCAGAAGTTTGACCCTTACCTGAACGTGGATCCCGGAACCATGAGTCCGTTCCAGCATGGCGAGGTTTTTGTAACCGATGACGGTGCAGAGACGGATCTGGATCTTGGACATTATGAGCGCTTTACTGACGAGAATCTCACCGTGAACTCATCTGTAACCTCCGGCAAGGTCTATTGGTCGGTGCTCAATCGTGAGAGAAGCGGCGATTATCTGGGGCGCACCATTCAGGTGATCCCCCATATAACCAATGAGATCAAAGAGCGCATTTATCGGGTGGGCAAGTCTACCAGTACCGATGTGGTGATTACCGAGATCGGCGGCACCGTTGGTGATATTGAGTCACAGCCCTTTCTGGAGGCCATCCGGCAGGTGGGGCAGGAGAATCCCAGAGAGGATGTCATGTACATCCACGTGTCTCTGGTGGTGTCTATCCCCGGCTCCAATGAGCTGAAAAGCAAGCCAACTCAGCATTCCTGCAAGGAGCTGCTGTCCATCGGCATTCAGCCGGATGTGATTGTCTGCCGTGCGGATCAGCCCATTACCGAGGAGATCCGCAATAAGATTTCGCTGTTCTGCAATATCCAGCCCGATGCGGTGATCCCCAACCTTAACGCCCCCATTCTCTATGAGGTTCCGCTGATGCTGGAGGAAGAGGGACTTGCCAGGGTGGTCTGCCGCCGGCTCAGTCTCGACGTGCCGGAACCGGATCTCTCCGAGTGGACGGCGATGGTCAAGCGGGCAAAGACCTGCAGAGACTCCGTGGAGATTGCGCTGGTGGGAAAATATGTCCAGCTACACGACTCCTATCTGTCCGTGGTAGAGGCACTGACCCATGGCGGCATTGAAAATGATGTCAATGTGAATATCCGCTGGGTGGATTCCGAGCAGGTGACCGATGAGAACGCCAAAGAGCATCTGGGCGGCGTTGACGGCATTCTGGTTCCCGGCGGCTTCGGTGACCGGGGCATTGAGGGCATGATCTCGTCTATCCGCTATGCCAGAGAGAACCATATCCCGTTCTTCGGCATCTGCCTTGGCATGCAGATGGCGGTGGTGGAATTCGCCCGCCATGTGGCCGGAATTGCAGATGCTCATTCCAGCGAGCTTGCCGATACCGAGAACCCGGTGATCGATCTGATGCCTGAACAGCGGGATGTCACCGACAAGGGCGGCACCATGCGTCTGGGTGCGTATCCCTGCAAGGTCACTGGCGAGGACACCTTCACCTTCAAGGCCTATGGTGAGCCGGTTATCTATGAACGTCATCGCCATCGCTATGAGTTCAATAACAAATATCGGGACAGCCTTCAGGAGAAGGGGCTGACACTGGCCGGGCTCAGCCCCAGCGAAAAGCTGGTGGAGATTGTGGAGCTCCATGACGAGCCGTGGTTTGTGGGCGTTCAGTTCCATCCGGAATTCAAGTCCCGTCCCAACCGCGCGCATCCGCTGTTCCGGGAATTCATCGGTGCAGCCAAGAAATACGGCGGAACCATTGCATTTTGATTTTTACCGCACCGGTGCAGCTCCGGTGCGGTTTTTGTTGCCAAGCCTGCGGAAATGGTCTATAATGGAGAGGAAGCAAGACCGCATTGCGGTTATATTTGAAGGAGGCGGCAGTTATGGCGCTTGTCTATTCCCCGAATGAAGAGTTTCACCTGAGAATTAAGCCCGGCGATGTGGGGCGGTATGTTCTGCTTCCCGGTGATCCCGGTCGGTGCGAGAAGATTGCCCTGCATTTTGATGATTATCATTTGGTGGCCTATAACCGGGAGTATAAAATCTATACCGGCACCCTGAATGGAGAGACGGTCAGCGTCTGCTCCACGGGCATCGGCGGCCCTTCGGCCTCTATCGCCATGGAGGAGCTGTCGCACTGCGGTGCGGATACGTTCATCCGGGTCGGCTCCAGCGGCGGCATGGATCCGGAGGTGCTGGGCGGCGATGTGGTCATTGCCACCGGCGCCATCCGCATGGAGGGAACCAGCCGGGAGTATGCGCCTATGGAATATCCGGCAGTGGCCGACTTTACTGTTACCGAGGCACTTCGGGATGCTGCCAGAGCACGGGGCAACCGTTATCATCTGGGCGTGGTGCAGTGCAAGGATGCCTTTTACGGGCAGCATGACCCGGATTCCATGGCAGTGGGCTATGAACTGAAAAATAAATGGAACGCATGGGTGAAGTCCGGTGCAAAATGCTCGGAGATGGAGTCTGCGGCGCTGTTCATCGTGGGGGCAGTTCGGCGGCTCCGCGTGGGCGCAATTCTGATGGTATTCGCCAATCAGACTCGCCGGGAAATGGGTCTGGAAGATCCCAAGTGCTATGACACGGAGGAGGCCATTGCTACGGCGGTGGACGCTCTGCGGCTGCTCATTGAACGGGATAAGCACTAAGCGGGAGGTTTGAATATGAAAAAACGACAGGTCAGCCTGATGATCGCGGCGCTGGTCAGCATCTGCGCGGTGATCTCCGTTGTTTCGGCGATAATTGCCATTGTAAACGCCCAGAAGGCCGGGGCGGCGTTTCCCATGGGAATGCTGCTGATGGCTCTGGTGACGGTGTTCTGCGCCGTTGTGATCTGGCGGAGCGTCCGGGACGAGGAAAAATAAGCGAGCATTTGAATAGAGCTGCGGAAGAAAATCTGACGCGGCTCTATTTCTTTTTTATTTCCGGCGGATTTCTGTTGCAATTTTGGAGATGAACCGCTATACTGTGCTTTGGCGAAACGCCGGGGCATCCACGTGTCCGGTGGCATGCCCTCATTATTGCGCTGTATCCGCTGAGCGGAACGGCAGCAGGAGGAATTGAATATGCAAAACACAAAAAAGAAGGATCTTCGGTATCTTATTGAGCTGGCGCTGCTGGTTGCAATTATGCTGATGATGAATCTTACGGGTCTGGCGATGATTCCACTGCCCGGGCAGTACGCTTCTATTATGACTGTACCGGTGGCTGTGGGCGCTATGATGCTGGGGCCTTTGGCAGGCACCATTCTGGGTACCACCATGGGCTGTATCAGCTTTTACACTGCGGTTAAAACCGGCTTTGCAACGATGACCATGGCGGGCTATTCCGGTGCAACCATGATTATCCTTACACTGGTCAATACCATTGTAACACGTGCTCTGATGGGCTTCTGCACCGGCCTTGTATTCAAGGCGCTTCAGAAGGTCGACCGGACAAAGACCATCTGCTACTATGTGGGCGGCATTGCGGCACCGCTGCTCAATACCCTGTTTTACATGACCGTACTTGTGATTGTTTTCCTGAACGCCCCCAATATTGCAGCAGTGCTGGGAGAGGAGTTGCTCTATAAGCTCCAGCATAATGTGGTACTGTTTGTGGCGGCCTATGTGGGTGTGCAGGCGCTCATCGAGGCGGCGATAGGCTGTATCATCAGCGGCTCTATTTGCAAGGTGCTGAAGGTTGCGCTGAAAAAATAAAGGAGCGCCGGATATGAAAGAAATCGGAATTATGGAGGTGGGCGGCTTCAAGGTAGGCCATGCCCAGAACACGGAGGCCGGAACCGGCCTGACGGTGATCCTCCTTGACCATATGAGCCCTGCGGGACTGGATGTCCGGGGCGGCGGCCCCGCTTCACGGGAATCTCAGATTTTAAATCCTCTGATGACCGCCGAGGGCATCAACGCCGTACTGCTCTCCGGGGGCAGCGCCTTCGGACTGGACGCCGCAGGCGGCGTGCAGAAGTATCTGGAGGAGCGCGGCGAGGGCTTCGCTGTCGGCCCCATTCGGGTGCCGCTGGTGTGCCAGAGCTGTGTGTTTGATCTGGGCTGCGGACGCTATGACGTGCGCCCGGATGCCGCCATGGCCTATGCCGCCTGTAAAAGCGCCTCCTATGACGCACCGGAGGAGGGCAACGTGGGCGCCGGTACCGGCTGCACTGTGGGTAAGATCATGGGCATAGAGCGCGCCATGAAAACCGGCTTTGGCACCTATGCGGTGCAGGCCGGAGATATCAAGGTGGGCGCAATGGTGGCAGTGAACGCCGCAGGCGACGTGTGCCGCAGGGATGGCAGCGTGCTGGCGGGACTGCTCTCCGAGGATCGCACGCACTGTGAAAGCTCCTTTGAGGCCATGATCCGCGGACTGGAGGTGCAGGCTGGCACCAATACCACCATCGGCGCGGTGGTCACGAATGTAAAGCTGCCCAAGGCAAAGCTCTGCAAGGTGGCGGGAATGACCCACAACGGCTATGCCCGTGCCATTCGACCGGTGCATACCTCCGGTGACGGAGACAGCATCTATGCCATCAGCACCGGAACGGTGGAGGGCAGCATGGACGCGGTGGGGGCGCTGGCGGCCTATGCCATGGAGCAGGCCATTCGCCGGGCGGCGATGGCTGCTGAAAGCGCCTATGGCTATAAGGCGCTCTGCGATCTTGCATAAAGAAAAGTCAGCTTTGCTGCGGACAGGCAAAGCCAAACAATCATGAATTTAGCGCCGTGCGGAGCTTCCGCACGGCGCTTTTTCGCATCCATTCACATAAAAGCGGGAAAATCGGGCATACTTTCTGAAAAATGGAGGGATGCCGGGTGAAAAAGGGAATACTGGGGATACTGATGGCGGCGGTGGCGGTGCTGTTTCTGGTGGAGGTGTCCATGGAGACGGTGTTTACCCGGACACGGATTCAGCAGACTATGGCGTATTCGGATGTGGAAGCCGCAGACGAGACGGCGCCGGAGGTATTGACGGTGCTGGTGATGGGGGAGGAGCCGGAACGGCTCCAATATCTCCTGCTGTGCGGCATCCGCGGAGACGGCAGTGTAGGGCTTGTCAGCGTTGCGCCGGAAACGCTGCTGCGCTGCGCCGAGGACGGTCAGCTTCGCACCGCTGCGGAGCTTTGCTGCGCAGACGGGCCAAGGGGACTTCTGCGCACGCTTCGGTACCAGCTTGGGATATCGGGTCAGGATTACATTGCGGTAAGCGTGGAAAAGCTTGGAGAGATCGCGGCAGAGCTGGGAGAGCCTGAGGAAGCGCTCAATCAGGGGGAACAGCAGATCCTGCTGGACGTGCAGAGGGATGCGGCGGGAACACTGGAAGCGGGCGGGGAGGAAGCCATGGTGACCCTGGCCTCCGGTATGGTGAAAAGCGTTCGGGAGCTTCCGCCCTCACGGCTGCCGGGGCTGATAAAGACCGTTTTAGCCGGTGCGGAAACCAATATCAGTCTGGGACAGCTGCTCCGATGCGGACGGAACTATCTGTCCGGCAGGGATCGGGAAACGGCGCTTCTTCTTTTGCCCGGCTCGCTTCCGGCGGTTTGGAGCGGAGAAGCGGAGGAGGCGAGCCGGTGCAGCTGGCCCCTTGGGCAGGGGGCCGGAATGCTGAGGCGGTTTTACGGGGAAAAATAATGTAAAAAATGCTTGCACTTTGGCTTTTCCTATGATAGAATGGATAGGCTAATTACGGGCGGTCCGCTACTGCGCCACACAGAACGGCTGTGTATGGCATTCCTTGCAGCAAGAACGCCTCTGAAAAGGGAGGATTCATTATGAATCTGATTGAAAAGCTGGATCAGCAGAATATGAAGGCAGAGCTGCCTGAGATGAACGTCGGCGATACCGTTCGCGTTCATGTAAAGATCAAGGAAGGCTCCCGTGAGAGAATTCAGGTCTTTGAGGGCACCATCATCGCCAAGAAGCACGGCGGTGTGGAGCAGACCATCACCGTTCGCCGCCTGAGCTATGGCGTCGGCGTGGAGAAGGTCTTCCCCGTTCACTCTCCTAACATTGTCAACGTTGAGACCGTTCGCCGTGGTAAGGTTCGCAGAGCGAAGCTGTACTACCTGCGTGACCGCGTTGGTAAGGCTGCAAAGGTCAAGGAGAAGATCTGATCTTCAGATATCCGGTAAAAGAAGGAGCCTGTATTGGCTCCTTTTTTTATTTAGCGGCAACAATGGCCCGAACGCAACAAATCAAAAATATTGGACGGAAATGCAACCTTTCCTGTCTGTGGCTACTCTATATAGATGTCAACAAAGGAGCGTGGAACGTGACAGAAGAAGAACTGCATCGTCAGCTGAACGCAGGGCAGCAAAAGGCACTGCAGGAGGCGATGGAACGCTATGGCAGCTACGTCAAAACCGTAATCTATAATGTTCTGCGCAATCAGGGAACCAGAGAGGATTTGGAGGAGCTGAGCGCTGATGTGTTCTACTCCCTGTGGAAGCATTCCGGCACAATCTCCGGAGGTAAGCTCAAGGCATGGCTGGGCGCAGTGGCACGAAACCGTGCCAAGAGCTTTTTGCGCAGCAGCCATATGACCCTTCCCATGGATGAGGATGTGCTGGAGCTGCCCGATGCGTCTCCGGAGCAGCAGGCCATGGAAAAGGATATTCGGCAGCGGCTGCTGGCGGCGGTGCGTGCCATGCCGCCGGTGGATAAAGAGATTTTCCTGCGGTATTACTACGAATATCAGACCATGGAATATATTTCTGCGGCGATGGATATGCCGGTTGGTACCATCAAATCCCGGCTCAGCCGTGGCCGGCGCAAGCTGCAAAAAATCATTATGGAACAGGAGGCAGAGATATGAAGGTTAGAATTACAGACCTTTTGGATGATTATCTGGATCAGGATCTGCCTCTCGATCCCATTCCTGATATCCTGCCCAAACAGTCCGGGAAGCCGCTGAAAAAGCTCCGGCGCTCCGGCAGACGCAAACGCTGGGCGCAGATCGTTGCCGCTGTGCTGATCGTGGTATCTGTTACCACGGTGGGCGGCTTCAAGCTCTTCTGCGGCGGCAGCACGGGGACCAGCCTTGCGGCCCAGCCTGCGGGGCTGGAGGAACAGGCCGTGACGCCTGCGCCGGAATGCACAGAGGAACCTGACGCGGGGGCGGCATCGGAAGCGGAGGGCGGCGTGATTTTGGAGGACGGCGGCTACTTTGACTCCACGATTACCGTCGAGGGGGAGGACGTCAATGTATCCGCCGGGAATCTCACCCGAAGCGGCAGCACCTTTACGCTGACGGTTACGGTGGATACGCAGCTGGAAAACGTCACAGGATTCCTTTTGTCGGATTATCAAGTATATCTGGTTCTCCTTGACGGCACAACGGTGGAGCCGACCGGCGCATCAGAAACCCGTTATCTGGAGAATCCCTTTGTCCGGGATGAGGTCTATACCTTTGATGACATTACGGAGGAAACGGCGTTGGAAACTGCTACGCTGTATCTCCAGATTCAATCTGTGACAATATTGACGAATGATTCTGTGACGGACTATACCGGTTCGTGGGATATGGCCTTCTCCATTGCCGGGATCGACGTTCCTGCCTCCGATACCGGGGAGGGATATGCGGGGGAGACGATTCCGGAGGGGCAGGACTTTTCCATTACCGATCTTCAGGTATCCGAGTCGGGTTGCACCTTCTGGCTTCATACGACCTCAGCTCACTATATGCTGGTGCCTCAGGGGCAGCTGGCACTGGCACAGCAGCAGGGCGGCAGCGAAACCTATTACGGATTTTCTCTGCTCACAGACGGGAGCATTGGAACGCTTACGGTGGATTCCACTACCATGTCCGACCGGGGCGTTACCGCTACTCAGAATCTGGTGTATTGTACGGTGACGTGGAAGGAACACATTGACCCAACAGAAATCACCGGGCTGTATTTTTCTGACGGTGCTGCCGGACTGACAGCGGATGTGTCGACGTATGTCTATTAGGGCAACACCGCACAAATGCGTCATCGGATTTTGACGGATCTTTTTCGCCAGAAATGCGTTTGTAAAACCTTGAAATACACAAAGTATTCCTGCGGTTTTACACCTTTTTCTGACGAAGAAATCTCTCGTCAGGTTCTCTTGCCGATTTGTACGGTATTGCCTTAAATAACCCTTTGGCGCTTTGCGGAAAATCTGCAAAGCGCCTCGTGTTTCTGTATTCTGCATAGGAAAACAGCTCTATAGTCGGGATTGTTTTTTTCATTTGCCACTTTTAAGATGAGGACAGCTATGTTATAATGTTTGGAACAAAGGTGTGCGTGAAATGCGGGAGGCAGGCTATCCCGATCCCATAGAAAGGCGGCAGAAATGAGCGCAAAAAAGAAAAAGCAGCAGGAGGAAACCGGCTCCGTCTGGCTGGAATGCTATAAGACCCTTGGGGAGTTGATCTCTTGCCTGATTTTTGTAACAATTCTATTTGTATTTGCCATTCGGCTGGTGGGCGTAGTCGGAGAGAGCATGTACCCCACGCTCCACAACGGGGATAAGCTGACCCTGCTCAGTAATTTTCTCTATGAACCGGAGGTGGGGGATATCGTGGTGCTCAAGGCGCCGGATTTTGACGATGATAAGCCCATTGTAAAGCGCGTGATCGCCATGGAAGGACAGACGGTGGATATTGATTTTGAAACCGGCTCGGTCTATGTGGACGGCGTGCTGCAGGATGAGCCGTATATCAATGAGCCAACCTATCGGGACAACGGTACCCAGTTCCCGCTGACGGTGCCGGAGGACTGCATTTTCGTCATGGGGGATAACCGAAATCACTCCACCGACAGCCGCGATCCCCGGATCGGCTGTGTGGATAAGCGATATGTGCTGGGCAAGGCGCTGCAAATCGTCCTGCCATTCAAACGGATCGGAGGTGTTTCATGAATATTCAGTGGTATCCCGGTCATATGACCAAGACCCGGCGGCAGATGGAGCAGGATATCCGCATGGTGGACGCGGTGTGCGAGATCGTGGACGCCCGGATCCCGCTTGCGTCCCGCAACCCGGATATCGACAGCATCTGCGGGGATAAGCCCCGGATGGTGATCCTCAACCGCATCGACATGGCGGATCCGGCGGCAACAAAGCAATGGGCGGCATGGTTTCGAGCGAAGGGCATGATGGTGCTGGAAACGGACTGTAAGAATCGGAAGGGAACCAATCAGTTTGCCCCCAAGGTCAAGGAGCTGCTCAAGGAAAAAATCCGCCGATATCAGGAAAAGGGTCAGATCGGCAGAACCATTCGCGTGATGGTGGTGGGTATCCCCAACGTGGGGAAATCCACCTTTATCAATCAGGTGGCAGGGAGGAAGTCTGCCAAGGCGGAAAACCGTCCCGGTGTGACCCGCGGAAAACAGTGGGTCACGGTGGAACGGGGGCTGGAGCTTCTGGACACCCCCGGCATTCTCTGGCCGAAGTTCGAGGATCCAGAGGTGGGCTTGAAGCTCAGCTATACCGGCGCAGTCAAGGACGATGTGGTGGATATTGAAACCCTTGCCATGCACCTGATGGAGCTGCTGGCGGCCTATTACCCGGCGGCGCTGGAGCAGCGCTATAAAATCACCGTGCCGGAAAATGCGCAGGGGCATACGCTGCTGGAGCTTTGCGGCAGAAAGCGCGGCATGCTGATCTCCGGCGGCGAGATCGACACCGAGCGCATGAGCCGGGTGCTTCTGGAGGAATACCGCAGCGGTAAGCTGGGACGGTTTACGCTGGAAATGCCGGAGAAAGCGGAGGAGGAAGTTCATGGCGAAGAAGGATAAGGAACCGGTAGACCTCTGGGCCATCCAGAGAGAAATTCAGGCCCAGCGCAGAAAAATTCTGATCTGCGGCGTGGATGAGGCCGGGCGCGGCCCCCTTGCCGGGCCGGTCTGTGCGGCGGCGGTGATCCTGCCGGATGGATATGAGATTCCGGGGCTGAACGATTCCAAGCAGCTCACCGATAAAAAGCGCCGGGAGCTGTTTCCGGTCATCAGGGAACAGGCCATTGCCTGCGGCATCGCTATGGTGGATGAAAAGACCATTGATGAGATCAATATCCTGAATGCAACCTTCCTTGCCATGAAAAACGCCATTGCCCAGCTGAGCGTCAAGCCGGAGCTGGCGCTGATCGACGGCAACCGAGTTTCCGACTTTGGCGTAGAGGCCATGGCGGTGGTTAAGGGTGACGCAAGGGATGCATCTATTGCGGCGGCATCCATTCTTGCAAAGGTAACGCGGGACAGGTTCATGGAGGAAATGGATGCCCAGTATCCCGAATACGGCTTTGCCGTCCACAAGGGCTACGGCACCCGGCGGCACTATGACGCCATCCGGGAATACGGCATGTGTCCCATCCACCGGAGAACCTTCCTCAAGAAGTTCTATGGGGAAAAGTAACACCCTTGGCGCATGGGGCGAGGAAAAAGCAGCCGAATTTCTAATTGAGCAGGGGTATGCCATTGTGAAACGGAACTTTCACAGTCGGTATGGCGAAATCGACCTGATTGCTGAAAATTCGGAATTCCTGATTTTTGTAGAGGTCAAGCTGCGGGCGTCTGCTTCTCACGGTCTGCCGGAGGAGATGGTGACCCGGAGAAAACAGGAAAAGCTGCGGCTGACGGCGGAAACCTATCTTCAAATCCATGAAACCACCAAGCAGCCCCGGTTTGATGTGGTAGCAATCTATGCCAGAGACGGCATGGACACCAGCCCTCTGCCGGTCCGGCATATTAAAAACGCATTTTAACGTTTATAATCAGAGTTCTTAGAAGAAAGCAGGTTAATCTATGAAATATTTAAGCACCAGAGATGCCTCCCTGCGGAAAACCGCTGCGGAGGTGATAGCCCAGGGGCTGTCTAGAGACGGCGGCCTGTTTACTCCGGAGCAATTTCCGGTGATGCCGGAGGGCTTCCTCGAAAAACTGATGCCCATGACCTATCAGCAGCGCGCCGTGGAGGTCATGAGCCTGTATCTGGAGGACTTCACCAAGGAAGAACTGACGGCCTTTGCCGAGAAGGCCTACAAGCTGGGGGAGAAGTTCGATACCCCTGCGGTGGCTCCGGTGTATCACCTCACCGAGGGCACCGAGGTGCTGGAGCTGTGGCATGGCCCCACCTGCGCCTTTAAGGATATGGCGCTCCAGATGCTGCCTCATCTGCTCACCGCTTCCCTCCGGAAGAACGGGGAGAACCGCACGGCCTGCATTCTGGTGGCGACCTCCGGGGATACGGGCAAGGCGGCGCTGGAGGGCTTCTGCGATGTGGAGCAGACCAGAATTCTGGTGTTCTATCCCAAGGACGGCGTGTCGGATATCCAGAAGCTCCAGATGGTCACCCAGAAGGGCGAAAACGTCGGCGTCTGCGCGGTGATCGGCAACTTTGACGATGCCCAGACCGGCGTAAAGAAGATCTTCTCCGACGAAGAAATTCGGGAGACACTCAACGAGCGGGGGCTGTTCCTGTCCTCCGCCAACTCCATCAACTGGGGTCGTGTGCTGCCGCAGGTGGTCTATTATATCTCCGCCTACTGCGATCTGGTGCGGGACGGCAGAATCACCATGGGGCAGAAGATCAACTTCTGCGTTCCCACCGGAAATTTCGGCGATATTCTGGCAGGCTTCTATGCCAAGACCATGGGGCTGCCGGTAAAGACTCTGATCTGTGCCTCCAACTCCAACAATGTCCTCACGGACTTTATAGAGACTGGCGTATATGACCGGAACCGCCCGTTCTATACCACTGCGTCTCCCTCCATGGATATTCTGATCTCCTCCAATCTGGAGCGGTTGCTCTATCAGCTCTCCGGCTCCGATGAGCAGGTGCGGGACTATATGAACGCCCTGAATACCACTGGACGTTACGAGGTTTCCGAGTCTCTCAAGGAGAGAATTCAGGAGAATATTGCCGCTGGCTGGTGCTCCGATCAGGATGCAGCGGACAATATTGCGAAGGTGTTCGGCACCGAGGGCTATCTCATGGATACCCATACGGCGGTGGCCTATACGGTGCTGGAGCAGTACCGGAAGAAGACCGGGGACGATACCCTGTCCGTGGTGCTGTCCACTGCATCTCCCTATAAGTTCTGCGCCAGCGTGCTGGAGGCCATGGGCGTGACCGAAATGAAGCCCGGCACCGAGATCCTTAATCAGCTGGAGGAAAAGACCCGCACCACCGCTCCGGCTCCCCTCAAGAGCCTGTCGGGTAAGGCCGTCCGCTTTACCCAGGAGACGGAGAAGCAGAATATGCCTCAGGTGGTTCTGGATACCCTGCACTGATGGCGCTGTATGTCATTGGGGATTTGCATCTGTCCCTTCAGGCAGAAAAGCCCATGGATGTGTTCGGCGGCAACTGGGTGGGCTATGTGGACAAGCTCCGGGAGGGCTTAAAGGTCATCGGGCCGGAGGATACCACCATTCTGCTGGGAGATCTCAGCTGGGCCATGAGTCTGGATACCGCCGTGGAGGATTTCCGGTTTATGGACGCGATCCCCGGTGAGAAGATTATTGTCAAGGGCAATCATGATTACTGGTGGACAACGCTTCACAAGTTTGAGGTGTTTTGCCAGCGGCAGGGGTTTGAACATTTTAAGGTGCTGCACAATACCTCCTTTCCCTATGGAGATATCGCCCTCTGCGGAACCAGAGGCTGGTTTTATGAGGAGGAGCGCTCCGGAGCCAAGGATGAAAAGGTGTTCCGGCGGGAACTGATCCGGCTGGAAACATCTCTCCGTCAAGGGGGCGACCGGGAAAAATACTGCTTCCTCCACTATCCGCCCAAGTTTGGGACGTATCAGTGTGATGAAATTCTCGAGCTGCTGGAGCGGTATGGGGTGACCCGGCTCTACTACGGGCATCTTCACGGGGCGAGCCATCGGCTGGCTTTTCAGGATGTGAAGAACGGAACGGAATACCATCTGGCAGCGGCGGACTATCTGAACTTTGTCCCGCTGCGGGTTCTGTAGAGAGAAGCGCGGGTTTTAACAGAATATTTACAGAACCCCCCTGCATTTGACCGGAAAATTTAAAAAATGGGTATTGGAAAACAGGAAATAATCTGATATAATTGTAAGGCTGTCCGATTGGGGGAACGCAAGACAATCGAAAAATCGGCGGCGTCATCGCATAAATTGTGGCTTCGGCCGTGAATACAGGAGGAAAAACCTATGAACGTCAAAAGCGTAGAAAAGAATGAAAACAATACCGCCAAGCTGGTTCTCGAAGTCGAGAAGGCTCAGTTCCAGACCGCTCTGGATAAGGCTTACCGCAAGGTAAAGAACACCATCTACATCCCCGGATTCCGGAAGGGCAAGGCTCCCCGAAAAATCGTTGAGACCATGTACGGCTCCAACGTGTTCTATGAGGATGCTATCAACCTGATCTTCCCTGAGATCTGGGATCAGGCTACCACTGAGTCCGAGCTGAAGGTTGTGGGCAGCCCCAGCGTTTCCGACCTGAATGTGGACGAGAACGGCAATCTGGTGCTCACCGTAGAGTGCGGCCTGTACCCTGTAGCTGTACTGGGTCAGTACAAGGGCATCGAGGCGGAGAAGGCTGCTGTCACCGTGACCGATGAAGAGGTTGACGCTGACATCAAGCAGCTGGCAAGCCGCAACTCCAGCATTTCCACTGTTGAGCGCGCCGCTAAGGACGGCGACACTGTCATCATTGACTTTGACGGCTATATGGACGGCGTTGCATTTGACGGCGGCAAAGGCGAGAACTACACCCTGCGTCTTGGCTCCGGCACCTTTATCCCCGGCTTCGAGGATCAGGTAGTCGGCATGGCTGCCGGTGATGAGAAGGACGTTGAGGTCACCTTCCCTGAGGATTACGGTACTCAGGAGCTGGCCGGTAAGCCTGCTACCTTCAAGGTAAAGGTTCACGAGGTCAAGGAAACACTGATTCCTGAGCTGGATGATGAGTTTGCAAAGGACGTATCCGAGACTGCTGAGACTCTGGAGGATCTGAAGAAGGAGCGCCGGGAGAAGCTGGAGAAGGATAAGGCTGACGAGGCAGAGCATAACTTCAAGAATGAGGTCATCAAGAAGGCCATGGACAACCTTGAGGTCGTAATTCCCGATGCCATGGTTGAGGCGCAGCTGGATGATATGATGAATCAGTATGCCATGAACATGCAGTCCAGCGGCTTTACTCT
>CAJKSU010000056.1 GCA_905202605.1 uncultured Eubacteriales bacterium | reverse complement strand
CCGCCCAGAACAATTAAGTCGAAATCCTCTATCATGTCTTTGACCTCCTGTAATTCAGTTGAGATAGTTACATTAGACAAAAAATACGACTGTTTTAATCATAAAATATAACGATCTGCTATAAGCAGTTTCAATATTCCATAGCAGAACAGATTGTGCTATATTATCATTGTAATTGTTTACAAGAATGCGTTAAAAAAACGGAGGTGCTTTTGTGGAAAAATTATCTCAGGCAGAATTTGACGAAAATGTCATAGAAGAAGAGCAGCATTGTATTGTGCTGTTTTCCCGCAAAGACTGTCATGTCTGCCAAGCGGTTCACCCAATGCTGGAGGATCTGGAATCGGATTATGGTTCCATTCCGTTCTATCAGGTTGACGTTGAAGAAGAACCAGCCTTGTTTCAGAAATATGGCGGCAAGGGTGTCCCTCAGGTAATCTCGTTTCAAGGCGGAGAAATTGTCAAGCGACTGGCCGGTCCGCATGATGAAGACGACTACATCGAACAGATCGAAGACATTTTGTAAGTGATTACAAACCAACAACTACTCAAAACAACTTACAGGAGGGATTTTGCATGGGCAGACCGCTCTCATTTCCAACAGGAACAACCATTTACGATCCGGAAAAGTGCTTTAGCGGCTATACAGTTTTTTCACACATGCAGGAGGGCGTCATCCTCATTGATATGAACGGAAAGCCAGTCCACGTCTGGCGGGGACTGGATGGCTTCCCCGCCAAAATGCTCCCTGGAGGGAGAGTGACTGCCAGCCGCGGCATCCGTAATCCAACAATCTCTTATCAGGATCAAATGGATTTGGTGACTTGCCGGTGGGACGGTACCGTGGAATGGGAATTCGATCATAAAGAGTTCTGCGAAGACGAAGGAATCGAGCCCCGCTTTATGGCGCGAGAGCACCACGATTACCAGCGCTATGGGGAGCCGCTATATTATGTTCCAGGCGCAACATACGGCAATCAGCCTGTCAAAACGTTGATTTTGACCCATCAGGACGTTCGCAAAAAGAAAATTTCCCATCAACTCTTGGTTGACGATGTTCTGATAGAAGTGGACAACAACAATAATATCTTATGGGAATGGCATGCGGTGGATCACTTCAACGAAATTGGCTTTGACGAAACTGCACGCAACGCTATGTTCCGTGACCCGAACACCCAGCCTACCGGTCCGGAAGGTCAGGGCGACTGGCTACACATCAACTGCGCTTCTTACCTAGGTCCAAACAAGTGGTACGACCAAGGGGACGTGCGCTTCCATCCAGACAACATTATTATGGATTCCCGTGAAGGCTGCTTCCTGTTTATTATCAGTCATCAAACCGGAAAAATTGTTTGGCAGCTGGGACCGGATTATACCTCGACAAAAGAAGCTCGGATTATCGGCCCCATTATCGGGCCGCATGGGACACACATGGTTCCAAGTGGGATGCCAGGAGAAGGCAATATTCTGATTTTCGACAACGGCGGCTGGGGTGGCTATGGAGCACCCGGGCAAACCAGTAAGATTGGTCTAAAGACCATGCATCGTGACAGCACACGCATTCTTGAGATCAATCCTACCACCATGAAAATTGTCTGGCAGTTTGACGCCAAGACGTTGGGGTTCCCACAGTTGTTCGCCCAGCATTATTTCTACAGTCCCCTTATTTCCAATGCACAGCGGCTGCCCAACGGTAATACCCTGATCGACATGGGCTGTGACGGCGAATTTCTGGAAGTAACCGCACAGGGAGAAGTCGTTTGGAGTTATGTCAGTCCCTATGTGACCAATTCTACCCCCGGCAACCTCTACCGTTGCTATCGGATTCCCTACGATTGGGTGCCGCAGCTCACCAAACCGGAGGAAATCGCTATGCGCAGAGTGGAGAATAAAGACTTCCGCCTGCCCGGTGCAGCAGACCCAGCAATCACGTCCGAAGCAGAGGTGAAGGTTGCCGGCACCGTCAAGCAGGACACCCGTGCGGCGTACTGTGTAGAAAAGCTCTAAGCTGCTTGCAACCTACGAAAGGAGGCTATCTGCATGCGGCTGGAACATTTTCTATATGTGGTTGAGATTGCAGAGCACCGCTCTCTCTCAAAAGCAGCTCGTAATCTATATATTACGCAGCCCTCTTTAAGCGTCAGTCTTCAAAATCTGGAAAACGAATTGGGCTTTCAGGTGTTTGAGCGTTCACACAAGGGAATGGTGCTTACAGAAAAGGGCCGGGAATTCTATCAGATCGCGAAGCGGATAAAGGGGGAGCTGGACCGAGTTGACCGCCTGGTTGCGCCGGAGGATAATCCGGCTGAGGTGCATTTGAATGCAGCACCTGTATTCTGTAATGCAGCTATGCTCCAACTTATATCCAGCGTGCGGGGAGAGTCCCAGGAAATCCAGCTGAGTATTAACGAATGTACGCGCGCCAGCGTACTGGATGCAGTTGTGGAGCACCAAGCGGATCTTGGTATCGGTATTTGTATTGACGACGAGGAGAAGCAGCTATATCAGAACGCCCAGCAGTGTCACGTAATGATTGAGCCGCTGATTCACGACCGGATGTATCTATATATTCCCAAACGTCACATGCTGGCCTTTGAAGAAAGCATCCCGCTGGCACGATTGCAGGAAGACGGTATTATCGTACTGAAGGAAGCGGACAAAAATGCGCACATTGCCAATCACAAAGGTGGATATTCTTACACCTTTGCAGAGCGCGACAGTGTGATCAAAGCCGTTTCAAAGGGCATGGGCTATGCTGTTCTGCCTGGTATGATGGCAATTGATAACGTCTATATCGAGACTGGTCTTGTCAATGTCGTTCCAATTGCTGATGGCGTGATTCCTGCAACAATGTACCTCGCCTTTTCCTCTGCGGAGCCGCTTACCAAAAATCAGGCTCTGGTCGCACAGCATATCCGAACCGTCAGTCATCACATACAGCAACGGCTGGATTATCTGCCAAAACTGAAGCATAAAGCAGACAAGACAAATCTCCCATCGATCTATTATTAAACGGAATGGAAGTGGAATGGAATGGAAAAGAAAAAACAAATCACAGACTCAATTTCGAGTAAGCAAGTAATTGGCTTAATAGTAGCCTGCCTATTGTACATCGTGGTACGTCTGCTGCCGCTAAACGGTCTGGAACCAACAGGTCAGAAGGCACTGGCAGCCCTGGCGTGGATGGTTGTAATCCTGATCGGCAACTGCCTTTCCACGATGCTCTCCACATTGATTTTTGCTGCATTAATCATCCTCACAGGCGTAATGCCCCAAGGCGCTTTATTCGCCGCTTTCGGCACCTCTCCCTTCCTGCTGGTGCTTGGTCTGACCATTGTCGCCCAAGGCATGAGCAAGACGAATCTGGGGGCCCGCGTCGCTTACGGTCTGATGCGTACAATTGGCCGGACTCCCGCTTTAATGCTGTTGGCGATTATGCTTACCGGCGGTCTGCTCTCCGCCTTTATTGCCAACCTTCCTGCGCTACTGGCTGTTTGTCCCATCATCATTTCCGTATTGAAGGCACTTCATGAGGAGCCCGGGACCAGCCGTCTTGGCAAGGCCATGTTTATCGGGCTGATTTGGGCCGGTGGAGCGGGCGGTCTATGCTTCATCTCCTCCGCTGCAACAAATGCAGCCGGTGTAGGCGCAATCGCCTCTGCCACAGAGGGAGCAATCACTGTCACCTTTTCACAGTTCGCCACCATCGGTATTCCCACTGGTATTGTCATGCTGCTATCCGGCTGGATATTCCTGTCCATTTGGTTTGGACTGTTTCGCAAAGATTCTGTTTCTATTGATATGGGAGCAATTCAACCTGAGCACGCAAAGCTGCCCAGGATGGATGGGACAGAAATCCGCTATGCCGTATATCTGATTGCTATGGTTGCATGCTTTTTCCTTGGCGGCAACTATGGCATCATGCCTCCAACCATCGGTCTGGTATTTGCCGCACTGGTAATCTGTCCGAAAATTGGTGTGGTTAAAGCCGAGGATGCCCTGCGGGCACAGAACTGGGGTATGCTGTTCCAGATTGGTATGTTCGTAGGCTTTGCCGGTGCTATCGCAAATACCGGTCTAGGTGAATGGCTGGCTACGGTTCTGTTTGGAAAGATGAACATTTCCAGTCCCTTTGTTCTGTTGGTTGTTATCACCTGCCTTGGTCATGTAGTCAACATTCTGGTTCCCGGCGGCGGTGCCGGTCTGGTGGTTATGCCCGCGGTTATGGCTGTCTCCGCCATGTGCGGTATTAACACCGCCTATGTCGGTCTGATGATGGTATTTGTCGTTGCATGGTCGCAGCTGATGCCCGTTCAGCCACAGTATCTGGTTGTCAAAGGCAATACCGCTGGATATATGCAAGTCAAAGATTTTGCTCTGCCCAATATTCTGATTACGATTATTTGGACTCTCCTTCTTGTGCCCCTGTTTTATGCATTGGCGCCGCTGGCCGGATTGCTGTAATGCACGCCTGACTTTAGCAGAATCGGGTTTCTGGTATAACCAGTAACCCCGCAAAACGTCCCCTATGCAGGAAAACACTGCATAGGGGACGTCGTCTAAGTGGATTGCTTCCGACCAATATGACCTGCTTCTGCCAGTCAGTCTTTACAACTTGCAATCCGCCGAATGATCTCCCTCACACCGGTATTTCGGTCACTGGTAAATGTGGCAGCCAGCTCGGTTTCTGTAAAGAGGGTTATGTGTAGGGCTGACACTTCGCTGATTTCTTCTCCCCACAGCAGCTCGCGCAAAAGCTGCAACACCCCTTTTAGGATCAGCGTATCAGAATCTGCATCAAAATAGACTCGCCCATGTACGGTTCGGACAGAAAGCCACACTTTAGATTGGCAACCAGGAACAAGCGTTTCACCAATGTGCAGATTCTCTGGCATACTGGGAAGCTCCTGCGATTTCACAAGCAAATAGCTGTACTGTTCAAAGCAGTCCCCCAACCTGTTGATCTCTGCGATCATCACATTCTGCTTCTCGGAAAGCGTCATGTCCATTCCCCTTTCAGCAGCGGAATGGTGCGTTTTAGTGCTGATATAAGCTCCAGGCATTCCTGTTCCGTGTTATAAAAGGCGGGCGATACACGGATCACGCTGTCATATCCCAGCTGATTCACCAGTGGCTGGGCACACAAATGGCCGGTTCGAACTGCAATCCCCTGGCTGTCCAGCATAGCTCCAAGGTCAAAGGGATGGATGCCGGGCACAACGAAGCTCACAACGCCGCAGCGCCGGTTCGGCGTTCCGATTACCGTCACCTCGGGTATCGTAGCCAGTTCCTTCCGGAGCAGAACCGTCAAAATCTGCTCCTGCTGTGCAAGCTCTATTCTGCCCACAGACTGTAAATATTCCATGGCACAGCCCAAGCTAATCGCTCCTACATAATTCGGCGTTCCGGCCTCAAAGCGCTGCGGAACGCCTCCATAGCTGCTGGCGGAATATTGGCTCTCCCGAATCATCCCGCCGCCAAAACGAACCGGCGGCAGCTGGCTCAATATATTGTTCTTCCCATAAAGGACACCGATCCCGGTCAGCGCCCCCAGCTTATGCCCAGAGAACGCCAGAAAGTCACAGTCCACGGCGGTCACATCAATCTCCGGGAGCTTCATCGCCTGCGCTCCGTCTAGGACCGTCATTGCCCCTGCCGCATGGCTCATCATGGTGATCTCACCGACTGGATTCACTGTTCCAAGCACGTTGGATACCCAAGTAACTGCAACCAATGCGGTATCCCGCTCCAGCAGCTGACCAAGCTGCGTTAAATCCAGATCACAATTCCGATCCATGTGCAGAATCGTGAGAACTGCGCCGGTGCGCTGGCATAGTTCCTGCCATGGAATCAGATTGGAGTGGTGCTCCATGGCTGAAACAATAATCTGTTGGCCGGGGCGAATGGTTGGTTCCAGCATTTGCGAGAGCATGTTGAGCGAATCTGTGGTGCCAGCAGTAAAAATGATCTCCTCCGCCTTCGCGCCAATGTACGCCGCGATCCGTTCTCTTGCCCGTTCCGTGGCAGAGGTGGATTTCTGACTGAGGCTGTGAACGCCGCGATGCACATTGCCATTCTGGCTATGATAATGAGATACCAGCTGCTCCAATACCGGCTGCGACATCTGCATAGTAGCGGCGTTGTCCAGATAAATCAGGGGGCAGCCGTGCTGCCGCGTGTTGAGAATAGGAAAATCCTCACGAATCTGCTTCACATCCAGCATGGTACATCACCTGTTTCTTCGTGTTTTGATCATCAAATCAGCTAATTGTGACACAGTCTCCGCCGCAGCGACCTGATCCGGATCCAATTTCACGCCGATACACTTTCCAACCGCCATTGCCAACAGTATCTTTTTGATAACACCGGAAGAAGCTGTGGTACACCCAGCGGATTTTTCGCGAAACTCTATCCCCGAGCTTTGGATCCCCGCGATTTTGGCTGTACTCTGCTCTCCAAGCTGGATCAGGTTCTCCGAGCGAATTTCTTCTGGATGGAGCAGATACTTACAACAGAGGAACTCCAATAAAAGACCCGGTATCTCTTCATCCGGAGCACCGGCAAAGGAGGAAGCAATCGCTTCCTCTCTTGCCTTCTTCTCTGCCAGCGCCTGATTGAACTCAGCCTGCGTCATGCCGTGACCACGTTCAGTCCCAAAAGCTTTCCGAGCTCCACAATTTCATCAAAGCAGTCCGCCATGACCATCGGTACATGGTTACCAACGTTGCATTGCTTCTGGAAGAAGTCCTTGCTGTCCTTCACGGAAAACAGTACACCCTGGGTGCAGCCGCTCATGGTTTCGCCTGTACCGGCAACAACTGTACCTCTTGCCACAAACAAAGTGTCCGCATCCGGAGAAATTCTCGCCATGGTCAGCACCTGTCCTTTTTCCTGCCGAAAGTCGTGCCGCATGGTGGGGCCCCAGCCGGAGGCAGTGTAATTCCGAATATCGTAGTTTAGCGCCGGCTTGTTATATCCATGCATTTGCAGATTGATGGAGGAGTGATACGTAATAATGAGGTTGTCCCGCTCCTCCTGAGTCATGGCATTGACCTTTTCCTGTAAGTCATTGGAGGGTGCCATAAAGGTTGCAACGGTTTTTCTGTCCTTCTCATAGTAGAGCGGAACGCAGTTGCCCATATAGGCGCCTGCCTTTGCGGCAGCGGACAGCATAATCTGCGCAACCAGTCCGGGAATGTCATATTCACACGCCGAGGAGATTCCCTCTGCATTCAGCAGGCTGTGCGAGAAACAGGGGGTCATATGTTCCTGATTGAGCCGGGTGGTTGCGCACATTTCGGGACAAGGGACGGAGAAGGCGTTGCACTCATAATGCTCCATGAACTTTTTGGCAGTGGCATAGAACCTTAGACCGTTTACCACTTCCTCTTTCGCTACATTGCAATAGCCAGCCCCGGCGATAAGTTCATCCGCCTTTTGCTCCCATTCCGCCTGATCCGCTGCAGTAAAGGCCATGGGCGTCCGAGTGGGCTGCGTGGGACAGGGCGTCCCCTCCATATGGGACTGGTCAATAAATTCATGGACATCTACGCACTGGTACCGAAAGCCCAGCTTTTTTGCAGCATCATCGATGTTGATAAAGCCATCACAGGCAGAGACCATTGCAGAGTTTGTAAACCCGCGCGTAACCAGCAGGAGTTTGCTGTTTTTCAGCACCTTCCGCAGCCAGTATGCCCTCATCTTCTCCACAGTTTCCTCCCAGGTCATTTCAGAGACGCATTCGTAGCCTCTGGAACGGAGCATGGCAGGCACCTGTGTTTTGTCACAACATTCCTGAAGACAGATAAACGGCTTATTGGTGCGGGAAACCAGTTCCAACACCATCGGATAGGTGCGTCCAATGGAGGTAAACAGGTAAACGTCCGTCTTGGCATCATTCTTTGTAAGCTCAGCCATCATCGCCTCAGTGACCTCAAAGGCTTCCGTGATCTCATAGCTGACAGGCTCCAGCATTTCAAACTCCTCTACCGGAGCGATATACTGGGCCAGATTTTTCCGAAACGCCTGAAACCCATCCGCACCCACCATGCGGTCAAATTCCAGAGTCAGCGCATCTCCTTCTCCGAACCGGCAAGGTCCTTCAAATACATATTCATGGACCATAATGCCGATGACTGGCTGCACCACGAGCTTGGTATCCTTTGCTTTACAAATTTTCATACGATCAGCGTCCCTTCTTTATCATAGAACTACAGAATTGCTGATTCTATTGTAGACGGTGGGGAACCGGATCACAAGTTGACTTCTGCAAGGACTTGTTTCCGAAAATGGAACAAGCCCTTGCTTTCTGCATTACAAGGAAGTCAAAACGAGCTCATTCATTGCACAAGGGCACGTCAGAGAATTCTTCCTTCTGAAAATACCGCTGCATTTCAGATACCAGAAACGGCAAAGCATGATTGCCAGATGTCTTCATCCACGCAAAAGAGAACTCTACCGCCGGAAGCTCCGGCAGTGAAATATGGGTCAGCCCCGGATGATTGCAGGTCTGGTGAAACTGGTTAAACGCTGCAACCCCCTGTCCCAATTCGATTGCGGTGATCTGTTCCTTTAAATTCTTTACCTTGCAGATACGGGGGATAAATCCTGCGCGCTTGCAGCTGTCCAACATTAAGCCGGAGATGATAGGAGAATCAGATTGCTCAATTTCTATGAATGTCTGATCTGCAAAGTCCCGTAGGCTTGCAGCATACACGCTGTCCGAAAAGGTATCCGTTGCGAAAACCATATCATTTCCCACAGAATAGAGCGGAATTGCATTCATATCCGGATGGTTCATAAGCTCCACGGACAAGGTGATTCCGGCATCGAGCTCTGCGCTTTTCAGCGCCTTGAGCATATCGTGAAAGGAATATCGTCTAAGTTCTACCGTAACGCCCGGAAACCGTGAACGGAAGCTCTGCAATACACTTCGCAGATCCGGATCTACCAGCTGACCCTCCAGCAGCCCAAGCACCAGCGTGCCGGCAACATTCGACGCAGCATTCAGCGCCCGGCTGAGCAGGAGATTGTATTCCATGGATATGGCAGAGAGTCCTTCAAACATAATCTGCCCCGCTGGCGTCAGCTGATTATTCTTCCAGCCCCGCTGAAATAGCGAAAAGCCCAATTCCTGTTCCAGCGAAGCAATCTGGCGGCTAAAGGTCGGGGGCGTCATATAGACGCTGTCTGCCGCCACAGCAAAGCTCTCGGCCTTTGCCGCAGCGAGAAAACACGCAACCTGAGTATGATTCATAATGTTCCGCCGAGCAGGCCGCTCGACACTCCCTCCCACATAATTTCTACGTTCTATTATGAAAGCGCCCTGCAGATTTCCCCGGTTGCAGATACACAAGAAACCGTTTCCTCTACGCTGGCGGGCATTTTATCTATCTTCGCTATCGTTTTATGCCAATATGTTTTTCTTATCATATCATATAAGTATAATTACAGTCAACCGGAGCATCGCTTAAACACAAAACATGAACACACTGTAAACTCTATATTTCACCGCCAGCGGAGCCTTGACTTTCCGCTTCACGGATGTTACACTGCATCCTGACATTTAGAAAAGCAAAAACCATTTAATATATTTGAAGGATTACGATTTGAACGCCCACGCAGGACATCTCCTGTGATAGGCCGAATCATATCGTAATCCTTCTTTTGTTTTTCCAGAATGTCAATTTGAAAACTGAATGACCGTCCAATTTGATACAGCTTCGGTAAAGCAGGCCATGACCGCAGGAGGATGTGCGAGCCGCCAAGAAGCTGAAATACGGCGCAGAAGGCTGGGCCAGGAACGTGATTGTGCAGAACGGCAGCATGAACAATTGTAGAAAAAATTTCCTTCGTTTCTTTCCTGCACAGGAAAGCACGTTTCGGCAACATTGCCGGGAAGTATGTGCCTGCACATTTGGTTTACCATAATGGTCTTTTGCGTAGGAAGGGTAGGCAATATTGCCATAGGTTCCCTACCATCCCGCTTTCGGCGAATTCGTCAAAATCGGTCACATCATAAGAAGCTCTAGAAGGAACCCCAATGCGTACCATAGTGCGTATTGCCTTGGGCGAATTTCCCAGAATGTGTATCCCTGTGCGTATAAAATCAGCAAATTTCGCCCCAAATTCAGTAAAATGCGTATCACTATACACATCAACATGGACGATTTGCTCGAAGCTCCACACACTGTGCACGCAACAGCCAACGAAACGGGAGCACTTCCGGCAACATTGCCGAAAGTGCTCCGTCCCACAATTTCCACCATAGCGGATATAAAAAGTTGGAATTTTGACTGCAAGCATCGCAAAAATGTACATTTTTACCGCTTTCGGGTGTGCCCGAACCCCATATGCCGCCGTCGGGCGGAGAGAAGATTGGCTCAGATAGATCCCATGCGATTCAAATTTTCAAACACAGCAAAGGAGGAATTGCTATCGAATCAAAACACCATATGCACTTTGAAATGACACCGGAGCAGTACCGGCTGCTATCGGAGAACGCCAAAACCTGTGGCCTCAGCAAGCGTGCCTATTTGATCCGCCTGCTCCAAGGGCATCATCCCACGGCAAGGCAGAACGACGAAATGAAAGCACTTCGCCGGGAAATTCATGCCATTGGCAATAACATCAATCAGATTGCCCGCAGCGTCAATGCCGGAATTGCCACTCAGGAGGACGTCCAAGAGGCAATGGCACTGCTGGGGCGTGTCTACGAACAGCTCTATGACATGGGGCGGTGCTGATGGCGGTCACAAAAATTCTGGCCCGAAGCGGCGGACTGAAACAGGCCATCGAGTATGTGTTGAATGGAGATAAGACCCAGGAGCAGGTGTTCACGGCCCACATGAACTGTGATCCTGGATTTGAGTATCAGCAGATGATGGACACCAAGCGAGAGCTAGGCAAGCTGGATGGGCGGCAGTGTTACCATATCATCCAGTCCTTTGTTCCGGGCGAAATCACGCCGGAGCTGGCCCTGCAAATTGCCACGGAGTTTGCAGCGGAGTATCTGGCGGGCTATCAGGTGGTCATTGGCACGCACACGGATCGCCACCATATCCATTCGCACATCCTGTTCAACTCTGTAAACGATGCTACTGGCGAGAAATACCACTGTTCAAAGTCAGAGTACTACCAACAGATTCGAGCGGTGTCGGACCGCCTGTGCCGAGAGCACGGCTTGTCTGTGATTATACACGGCGATGGTCAGAAATCTATGAGCTATATCGAATGGCTTCGCCAGAGTAAAGGCCAGCCCACCTACCGCTCCATGCTGGAGGCCGACCTCAAAACATCTATTGAGGACGCTAACTCTATTGGAGACTTCTTCCGGCTCATGGAACGGAAGGGTCACGAGATCAGGCACGGAAATCGTCTCGGCTTCAAGCTCCGAGGACAGGCCCACTTCATGTACCCGGAACGAAACGACAAGCAGTATTCAGAAGATGGCATCCGGGCAGCCATCAACGGCAATCTGGACGCTATTTTCATGGGTCAGCAACTCACTGTGGTTCACCGCACGCCATACAAGCCCTACAAGAAGCATCCGAAATACACCGGGTTTCTAGCACTTTACTACCACTACCTCTACATCCTCGGCAAGCTGGAAAAGCGGCAGTACCCGCCGAAGGTTACCGGGCAGATGCGCCGGGAGGTCATGCGTTTTGAGCAGCTTCGAGCGCAGTTTCAGTTTCTCAATGAGAATGGTATCGCCACCGAAGCAGACATGGCTGCCTTTGTGGAGAAAGCGGAAGCCCAAATCAAGGCACTCACCAAGCAGCGAACCATCCTCAATGTGCAGAAGAAAAAGCGCCAACTCCTATTTCAGGCGCTGGCGGAGGAAGAAGCGCTGGCTCCAGCAAAACGACTTTACGCTCAGGGTCACAGTGGTATGGAACAGGAAGCACAGCGGTACATGGAAGCAGTGAAGCTGCTGGATGGCTGTGGCGAATCACGAGAGGCATTATCCCAGCAACAGGCAGAGCTTTATACCAAACTGGCAGACCTAAACCGGGAGCTTCGGCAGGTACGAAAGCAAATTAAAATGTGCGAAGGAATCCGGGCGCAGGCGACCGCAATGCAAGAAAATATCCGGGAAATCGAAGTTCCTGAACGCCAGCGGCAGTTACGGCACAGAGAGCGCACGTGAGGCCCACGTGCGCCATTTGTGGGCTTTCCCGCTTCATTACTATGGGTAATACCACCCATCATCAGCGCCCCACGTTGTGGAAACGTGGGGCAATTTCAATTCCGAAAGGAGAATGCTATGAACAAAGTCTATACATCCTACGACGAGCTCCCCATTATGCTATCCGTCCCGCAGCTTGCCACGGCATTGGGGATTTCTCGATCCGGTGCATATGCACTGGTGCAGTCAGCGGGCTTCCCGGCCCTGAAAATTGGTAGCCGGATTGTAATTCCAAAGGACGAGCTGCTGGAATGGATCCATGCGCACTGTCTTTCAAATTTGCTGGATAAATCATAACTTCTGTGGTATATGTTGTAGCTGCGAAAGGAGTGAGCATCATGGCAAAACGCAGAGCCAACGGCGAGGGAAACATCCGCAAGCGCAAGGATGGTCGCTGGGAAGGTCGGTACACCGCTGGACATAATCCAGCCACCGGAAAGGCCATCTACAAAAATGTGCTGGGCAAGACCCAAGCCGAGGTCAAGGAAAAATTGAAGAAAGCCATTGAGGAAACGAAGGGCTTAGATGTGGCAAAGGGCCAGCGATATACAGTCGGCCAGTGGATGGACGTCTGGTACGAATACTATGCTCAAATTAAGGTGCGGCCATCCTCCCACAAGACCTACGAGGGGTATATCAAGAACCATATTAAGCCAAGCATCGGGAATATCCCACTGACGAAGCTGACCACACTGGATCTTCAACGGCTCTACCAAAAGCTACTGACGGAAGGGCGGGTGGATCGGCTGGAGTCCCAGAATCAGCCTAAGGGGCTTAGCCCCAAGACCGTCCGCAACATCAATCAGGTCATTTCCTCCGCCATGCAATTGGCCATCCAGCAGCATTTGATCTCCCATGATCCCACGGACGGCTGCGCTCTCCCGAAAACGGAGCACCGGGAAATGCAGACCTTGAGCGCCGATCAGCTTGCAGCGTTTCTGTTGGAAGCAAAGCATTCCGGTGTATTTGAGATGTATTACATCGAGCTGGCAACTGGGCTGCGCCGGGGTGAACTGCTGGGTCTCAAGTGGGAGGACATTGACTTTACTACACAAACGCTCCGAGTGCGCCGCCAAGTTGGGCGGATCAACGGCGAGGTGCGGGAGGCTCCGCTGAAAACAAAGAATGCCTACCGCACCATCTCTCTGGGGACGGATGCGGTAGGCATTTTGAAGCAGCAACGGGAGAAACAGCCCAGCAGTGCCTATGTGTTCCCCGGCCCCACTGGCGGCCCTATCGCCCCGGACAGCGTCCTCCATATGCTCCATCGGGTGCTGGATCGGGCGGGCTTGCCGGAGATTCGGCTTCACGATCTACGCCATACGTTCGCCACCTTGGCCCTCCAGAATGGCGTGGATGTGAAAACCGTGTCTGGGATGCTGGGCCACTTCTCGGCAGGGTTCACACTGGATACTTACGCCCATGTAACTACGGCGGCACAGAAGAAGGCAGCGGAGACCATGGGAGCAGTGCTGGCAGGGTAAAGCACCTCCATGTTACAGAGATCGGGTTTTCCTTCACTCGATGCAGTTTGATTAACAAATATTGATAAAACGTGCCATTTGATATACAATAAACTCCACAAGGGAATGAAGGAGATTATTCGATGTTTGAAAAACTAAGGGATGAAATTCTCAGCTGTCGGGACTGCGAGGCCAAGTTTGGTTTTACACCGCACCCCATCATAACCGGTAACGCGCACTCCAAAATTATGCAGATCAGCCAGGCCCCATCTCAGAATGTGCATCATACGCTCAAGCCGTTCAATGATGCCAGCGGGCGGAAGCTCCGCAGCGAGTGGTATTGCATTCCGGACGATGTGTTTTACGATCCGAACTGCTTTTATATCACTTCCATCGCCCATTGCTACCCTGGAAAATCTCCCTCCGGCGGGGATCGCCTGCCGCCAAAAAGCTGCGCACAAAAATGGCTCACTCGTGAAATAGAGCAGGTGGACAATGAGATTTTCATTCTGATCGGACGGCATGCCGCTGATTTCTTCTTTCCAAAAGCCAGCTTTACAGAGCTGATCTTTCAGGATCAGCTGATCCACAGAAAGCCCGCCTATGTACTGCCGCATCCATCCCCATTAAACGTGAAATGGTTTAAGGATCATCCAGAGTTTATGGAGACAAGGGTAAAGCAGGTTTCAGCGGCTGTCCACGCTGTGCTAGGACTATAAGGAAAACCGCAAAGGTATGCCCACACTCACTTTCACTCCCGTATGGGTCACCGATT
>CAJKSU010000055.1 GCA_905202605.1 uncultured Eubacteriales bacterium | reverse complement strand
AGTGGCAGTGCAGGGCACGATCAGGAAGCAGTCCGCCTTCCGGGCAAGAGAAATGTGCTCTACGCTCCAAATCGCAGGCTCCTTGAACATGTCCCGAGTGACAATGTTCCGGGACAGGGTGCGGATGGTCTGCTCCGTGATGAAGGTCTCGGAGTTTTTGGTCATGATCACGTCCACGTTAGCGTGGAGGTCGATGACCAGCTTATTGAGGATCAGGCAGGCCTTCCATGCGGCAATACCGCCGGTAACGCCCATGACAATGTTTTTTCCTTTGAGCATTTTGATGCATCCTTCCTGCATAAAGGCAATACCGCATCATTCGGCAAGGAGATTTGGCGAGGAATTTTTCATCACAAATTTGTTGTGAAAATGCAGGAATACTTTGTGTATTTCAAGTTTTCACAGCGGATTTGCGGGGGAAAAGAACCGTCAAAGCCCGCAGACGCAATTGTTCGGTGTTGCCTAAAATATTATTCTCTCCTATTATATCACAGGAAATAGGAAAAGCACAACTATTTTTCCCGAAAATTCGTATACACATTTCCCGGCGTCATTGTCTGCCCCCGCAGTGCCGCCAGTTCACTGACCGTCACAAAGCAGTAGCCCTCCTCCTCCAGCAGTTCTACCAGCTGAAGCGCTGCCTCCACAGAGCTTTCCGACAGGTCATGCATCAGAATAATGTCTCCGTCCTCGGCACTGTGGGCCATGGTATGAAGCACCGCTCCGGCATCATGGATTGCCCAGTCCCGTGGATCCACCGACCACAGAATCACGCTCATACCCTCCCTTGCCGCCTCCCGACACACAGCTTCATTATATGCGCCGCCCGGCGGACGCATTACCCGGGGCGAAATGCCGGTCAGCGAGTGAATTTTCCCCGCCGTCTCCGCCATATCCTGCTGCACCTCCTGAGGTGACAGCTTTGTCAGGTCAGTATGCACCGTGGAATGCACGCCGATCTCATGTCCCTCCGCCAGATAGCGGTCCAGTGCCGCAGGATACTGCTCCATGCGGTAGCCGCAGAGAAAAAACGTAGCCCGTGCGCCGCGCGCCTGAAGGCCGTCCAGCAGCCGTTCCGTCAGCGCACCGGAAGGGCCGTCATCAAAGGTGAGCGCCAGATAGCCCCTCGGCTGCCGCTCCTGTTCCTCCGGACTCTCCGCCCGAGCCGCCATCGTCAGCAGCATGATTGCCGCCATGCACCCTGCTATTCCCCGTCTGATTCTTCTCCTGCACACGCCGCCCGCTCCCTTTCTTCCAGATCCTCCATAGTATGATCTATTTTCCCGAAATTATCCCGCTGGCTTTTTCGGCACGCTTCGGCTTTCTTCGTTTGAATTCTGTTTTTTGTGTTGACATCCATATGGAGTTTCGTTAAAATCAGCTTGGACGAATGCCAGTGGTCTTTAAGACATCAGATCAAAATTACATGCATTCGCCAAAAAAGAGGGAGGTCCATTCATGAAACAATCCAAACGCCTGTTAAGCCTGCTGCTGAGTCTGAGCATTATGCTGAGCTTTGCGCTGGTGCCTGCCTATGCCGACGATGCCGCAGCCTACACGGAGGCCGGCAGCGCCAGCTATGTAAATCCCCTGTATCCCGATGCCGCAGCCCCCGCACTTCCGGAGGAGCAAGCCGAATTGGCTGACGCCGACGACACCTCCACCACGCTGGAAGCGCCCCGGACGCAGGCTTCCTATCTTTCCATTCAGGACGCCGCCGGGAAAATGCGGGACTATATGCGGGATCGCGTAGGCTCCTTTACCCTTTACGTCTATGCGCCCGGCTATGAGGGTGATGTCATTTCTCTGGTGGAAGGCAAACTGCTCCCCATGGCCTACAGTGAGGAGCTTTCCACCGGCATCACCACCGGCGACTACCTCAAGTGGAGCTGGGGAAACATCTCCTATAACTGGCCATCCAGCTACAGCAGCTATTTGACCATCTATTGCTACATGACCTACTATACCACCGCCAGTCAGGAAAGTTGGCTCATAAACACTGTTCAGAGCACAGTTGACAGCCTGAATCTCTGGAAGGTCAGCGACTACAAGAAGTACCTCGGTATTTACCAGTATGTGACCGATCACGTGGATTATGATTACGCCGGTCTTGACACCATCACCGACAGCAACCCCTACAACGATGACTATGGCATTTTCACTGCCTATGCCGCCATGTACAAGGGCAGGGCCGTATGCCAGGGCTATGCAACACTGTTCTATGCCATGTGCCGTGCCATGGGGCTGCCAGTTCGCATTATCACCAGCTTAGACCACGCATGGAACATCGCAAAAATCGGAAGCTACTGGTACAATCTGGACAGCACATGGGATGGCGGCAGCTCTGTCAGTTATCTGGATTACTTCATGAAGGGCTCCTCCAACTTTGCCTATGAGCACCCAGCAGAGGATGAATACCTGGAACCCGCATTTACGTCCAAGTATCCCATTTCCTACTACGACTACAGCCCGGTTGCCTCCGATTATCAGCCTGTCAGCCAGTTCCGTGACGTCCCCGCTGATTCTTACTACTATAAGGACATTCAGGACATGGTAGACCGCGGTCTGTTCAACGGCTACAACAAGTACACCTTCCAGCCGAACGGTACCATGACCCGTGCCATGCTGGTAACAGTTCTGTGGCGGCTTGCCGGCTGCCCCAGCACCTCCACCGACATGCCCTTTACGGATATTCCGCAGGGCAAGTACTACACCACTGCCGTGGCATGGGCATATAAGAACGGCATTACCTCTGGTGTTTCCGACACAAGCTTCAATCCCAACGGTCAGCTGAACCGCCAGCAGCTCTCTGCGTTCCTCTATCGGTATGCAAACACCTATGGCTACTCCACCAGTGCCTACCAAGACCTGTCCGCCTATACGGACACGGACACCATCGCAAACTACGCCGTTGACGCCATCCATTGGAGCGTTGGCGCCGGCATTGTAAACGGCTACGCCAACGGCACCATCCGTCCCACCAACTCCGCAACCCGCGGACAGATGGCAGCCATGCTTGCCCGTTTTATCCGCTATTACGGTCTGTAAGAAAATAACGCATCGGGGCGGGAGCACATTTTCGTGTTCCCGCCCCGATCTTTTTATCCAAGGCTCAGTTCATCATATGGATCTGCTGTCCGGTCACCAGCTTGTAGCGGCAGAGTTCCGTGCCATCCAGATTTTCCCGATGCATGTCGATTCCGGTAATCTGGCTGTTTTCATAAGTGGTGTAGTAATAGATGCCCCGCTCCATGTTGCAGCAGGAGGTATAGATGGTGATCTCATACTTCCCCTCCCCCATATGCACGCAGCCCCGCGGCTGCTCCACCGAGCCGAGGATGTGGAAGAACTGGCTGACGCTCTCACTCTCCGTCTCCCCGGACAAGGCGTGCAGCTTGGTAAACGCCGCGCGGACAAACCGGGACGCCGAGGACAGATCGCCGGGCATTCCCAGCATGCCCATGCCCCGGCTGTAGGGCGTCAGCTCCAGCCGGTCGGAAAAATGGTTCTCCGGCGGCTCCGTGGACAGGCTCATATAATTGGTCAGATTGGTCATCTGATAGTCAAAAGGCGGGTTGTTGGTGAGGATCCCCACCGGGTTATCATAGATGCGGATGCCCTCCCGCACGGATTCCACCGTAATTGCTCCTTCCAAGTCTGTAAGAATCCAGTGCAGCGGCGACACCGGAAATTGAGGCCCGAACGGCGTATCCGCTAAATTCATCCGCTCCAGCAGCCCCCTTGCCTCCCCGACGGTGGCGCACTGCCCCAGCAGCCATGGAATCAGTTCAAAGGTCGCAACATTGTCCTTCCCCTCCGCCAGCGGCTTATAGTCTGCATTGCCCGGAAAGTTCAGTCCGGCAATGCCAAGCCCCTTTTCATTCACCGCATCATAGTACAGCGGGCAGCCTCCCGCCACCGTTGCCATGCCAATGATAGCATAATGGCTGTTCAGGCTTCCCATATGGCGAAAATGAAAGGGGTAATTGCGGGGAGTAACCACAACCTCTTCCCCATAGGACACCTCATAGTCCAGCGTTCTGCCAAAATAGTGATCCTTTGTATGATACGTTGCCGCAGTACACATGATAAATCCCTCCGTCTAAAATTGTTATTCCACAGTATAGCACCAACTATACGGAATTACAACGATAATCCCCCTGCACCACCATGCAGAGGGATTTCGATTATGCTTCTTCGATGATCTCCAGCTGATCGCCGGGACATACCACACCGGGGGTAAGGATCTTGACGAAAATTCCCTCCCGCGGCATCACACAGTCGCCTGCCGCTTTCCGGATTGCGCAGTCATTGTGGCAGGTCTTTCCGATCTGGGTCACCTCTCCCACGGCGCTGGAACCAATTTTCAGCTTGGTTCCCACCGGCAGTTCATACAGAGTGATGCCCTTGACCAGAATGTTCTCCGCAAAATCGCCGGGCTTCAATGTAACTTTGGTAAGCTTTGCCTGAAGCTTATCCACGCTCTCTTGCCCCAGCAGCGACACCTGACGATGCCAGTTGCCCGCATGGGCATCCCCCACGATGCCCCAGTTCTCTTTCAGCTCTACCTGTGCCACCGGATGCTTTTGCTCGCCCTTTTTTTCACTGATACATACAGCTAAAATCTCTGCCATGTTAAAACGCTCCTTTTATCTGCGGGACAATTCCCGCGTCTGTCTTCCTGAATATAGATGCTTTTATTATACGAAACAGGAACGCCCTTTGTCAACCAATTCCCACGGAGCACGATTCCCCTCTTGATTTCCTATTATTCCTATAGTATATTAGGAATAACCAATCAGTCAGTAAAAAAGGAGGCTGCAATATGAAACTGTCCACCAAGGGGCGCTATGCCCTCCGGCTGATGCTGGATCTGGCGCTTCAACCGCAGGACAACTGCACCTCGCTGAAATCCGTCTCCCAGCGGCAGGAGATTTCCCTGAAATATCTGGAGCAGATCGTCACGCCGCTGATCCGCTGCGGCTATGTCCGCTCCGTCCGGGGTGCGCAGGGCGGCTACCAGCTTACCCGCCCGCCGGTGGAATACACCGTGGGGATGATTCTCCGTACCATTGAAGGGAGCCTTGCTCCCATCGCCTGTCTTGAGGGCGGCAGTCCGCCCTGCCCCCGACAAGCGCTCTGCGTTACGGTAGAGGTCTACCAGCAGATTGACGCTGCCATCGATGGCGTGGTGGATCACATCACGCTGGAAGATCTTGCCCGGCGGCAGTACGAAAAATGGGATGCAGCGGGAGTTTCCCACACATAAAGCAAGGCATGCAGGCTCAGAATCGCTCTCTGTCTGCATTTTTATGTGTGGGATAACTTTCAGCAAATAGGAAAAAAGCTCCAAAGAAGCAGAACCTCCATTTTTCAGAAGGTTCTGCTTCTTTCTACGATAATACCTTTTGATTCATCCATTTTCCGCCCAGAAACCGTGCCACATACCAGATATCCCGGTCAAACCAGTCTACAAACATGGCAATCCACACGCCCAATACACCAAAGCCAAAGCCCCGAATCAGGAGCATGCACAGCGCTACCCGGAACACCCACATGGATGCCGCCGAAACGATCATGCTGTATTTCACATCGCCTGCCGCCCGCATGCCATTGGGCAGGGTAAAGGCCAGTGGCCAGATAAAGGGTTTGACCAGCGTAATCAGCACCATCATCCGGTGGACAATCTGCGCACTGTCGCTGCTGAGTCCCGACAGCCTTGACACCGTATCCACCGACAGGAAAATCAGTGCGCCGGTTCCCAGCACCAGAAGCTCTGAAATGCCCGTGAACTCCAGACTGTAGCGCCGTGCCTCCTTCGGTCGGCCCGCGCCCATGCATTGCCCCGCCACGGTCACCAGTCCCAGCCCAACCGCCATAGACGGCATGCTGGTAAAGTACTCCAGCGTATTCACCACCGCCTGCGCGGCAATTTCCGAGGTAGGCAGCGTGGCAACGGTGCTCTGGATCACCAGCTTTCCGAACTGAAACATGCCATTTTCCACACCGGTGGGAATGCCGATCCGCAGGATGGTGCGGATCAGACCAAAATCCGGACGAATGGACGCATAGTGATTCAGCACGATCACCTGTCCCGGCCGATGGTGGAACCACAAAATTGCCACGCATTGCAGTGCGCGGGACAGCATGGTGGACAGCGCCGCACCCATCACGCCCCAGTGGAACACAAACATAAACACCGCGTTGCCTGCAATATTCAGGAGATTGCCCACCGCACTGACGATCATCGGGAGCTTGGAGTTGCCCGTTGCCCGGTACAGCGCCGCGCTGGCATTATAAACGCCCATAAAGGGGTAGGACAGCGCCGTGATCAGAAAATAGATCTTTGCCGCGTCCATCACGTTCTGCTCCACGCTGCCGAACACAAGCCGTAGGATGGCGCTGCGCAGTCCCACACAAATTCCGCAGCACAAAAGGGAAATCACCGTCACCGAAAGCAGCACCTGCCGTGCGGCCCGGTTGGCGCCCTCTCTATCCTGCGCACCCAAATACTGGGCGCAGGTGATGGTACCGCCGGTGGCAAGTGCCGTCATCATCATCAGCACCAGATTGTTGATGGAATCCACCAGCGAAACGCCGGATACCGCCGCATCGCCCACACGGGCCACCATCATGGTGTCCGCCGTCCCCATCAGCGCCGTAAATAGCTGCTCAATAATCAGGGGGATCAGCAGCATGGCAATATCCCGTCTGGAAAATAGTCTGCCGTTTTCCCGCAGCACAGTGTCATCTTCTTTCCGGTGCGTCCCGCACCAAGATTTTTGTAAATTTGATCTTCTCCAGTAACGCCTTTCTACCGCAAAAGAAAGACACGCAAACAGGTGACCAGCCCGTCTGCGTGTCTAATCAGGAAGAAGGAGAAATGAAAAAGAATTGTTATGGCTATATAATACCCGATGGATATTACAGAAACCACCGGCTTTTTGTTTCTTTTTCATGAATTTTCGAGAAATATTTGTGTAATATTTCTAATTCCGTCCCTTTAGATCACACTCTGCGCAATGCGCTCCAGCATATTCGCCACCGGGCCGCCAAAGGTATCCGTCCCGGTCAGGCCGGTTTTCACCAGTACGCCCATGAGCACCGTCAGCAGCAGCGCCCCGGTCAGCCCGCCGATCACCGCTCCGCCGACATGGTTCAGCGTATGCACCACCGGCAGCAGATCCACCAGATTCACAATCAGGCTGATCCCCCGCAGCAGCAGATAAATCACCAGAAACGCCGCAAGGAAAATCACCAGTCCCGCCAGCGTTTCCACAATGCTTCGGCTTACCGTCTGCGCAACCGACTGCACCAGCGGTGCGGTCAGATCCTGTGCTGCGCCCTGCGCCGACTCCTGCGCATCCAATCCAAGCCCGCTGAGGATATCCGCCAGCTGTCCCAGCGTAACGCTTTCGCCCCCAATGGTCAGACCGATTTCACCGGTACTCTCCAAAGTTTTTTCCGTACTGGCCTCCACGCCGCTTTGAATCTTCTCCGCGACATAGGCCGTTACCTTCGGCTCCATCCAATCCGCCGCCCTCGGTGTCAGCGCCTGCTGCATTGCCGCCGCCCCAAGGCAGCTCAGCGCCAGCATCAAAAGCCCGCACAGGGACAAAATCAGCCCCTTACGGTAACCGGACAGAATACATACGATAAAAAATAAAAGCAATACAATATCGACAGCCATACGGCTCCTTTCCTATTGTGCCGGCTCTGCCCACTGGCGCGCAAGTCCAAGCAGTGCCTCTCGCTCCGGAGGACACTGTCCGTCCAGCACCGCCTCCAGCAGCCGATTCAGCAGTCTGCCAACCTCCGGCCCCGCCGGTACACCCAGCGCCATCACATCACGTCCGCTAACCGGAAGCTCCCGCACTGTAAAACAACGCTCCGTGGCAAGCACCTTCTGAATCAGTGCCGTCAGCTCCATGAGATTGTCATAGCGCATTCGGGTTTTGGGGGTATCCACATGGGCAAGGCAGTCGCAGCGCTTAACCTCCAGCAGAAGGCGTACCGTCTCCTCCCCATACCGTGCAATCCATCGGCGGGCGTTTTTTAAATTGGCCGGAGACTGACGGTCGTGATCCCGCACCAGTATACAGACAAGTTCTTCGGTTTTTCGATCTGCCCGAAGCCGCTCCAGCACCCGTTTCGCAATTTCTGCGCTGCGCTGCGGATGCCCGTAAAAATGTCCGGTTCCATGCTCGTCTACGGTAAAGCAGTCCGGCTTTCCGAGATCATGGAGCAGCAGCGCCCAGCGGATTCTCAGCTCTGGTCGGCTCTTTTCCAACGCCTCCAGCGTATGCTGCCAGACATCCCGATTGTGGAAAGGACTGTGCTGCTGAAAGCCCATGGACGGGATGATCTCCGGCACCACCACCGCCACAATATCGCTGAACTGCCTGAGCACCTGCGAGGCATAGCGCCCCAGTAAAATGCCGCTCAGTTCCTTATAAATGCGCTCTTCACTGACATAGTGGAGCAGCAGCTTCTTCCTGCGCATGGCCTCCGCCGTTTCCGGCGCAATGGAAAAGCCCAGCCGGGATGCAAACCGCAGTCCCCGGAGAATACGCAGGGCATCCTCTGAAAAGCGCTGCTCCGGCTCCCCCACGCAGCGGATGACCCCATTCTTTAGATCCTGCTGACCGTCAAAGGGATCCTGAATCGTCCCGTCCAGTCCCGCCGCCATGGCGTTAATGGTAAAATCCCGGCGCAGGAGATCCTCCCGCAGGGAGCGGACAAAGGATACCTGCTGCGGACGGCGGTGATCCAGATAGTTCCCGTCGCTTCGAAACGTGGTAATCTCATAGGGAACCCCCTCCGAAATCACCGTAACCGTTCCATGCTTGAGTCCTGTTTCCACCACCCGCAGATTGGAAAAGCAGTCCTCCGTTTCCTTCGGCAGGGCGGAGGTACAGATATCCCAGTCCTCTGGCACTGTCCCCAGCAGACTGTCTCTGACGCATCCGCCCACGGCATACGCTTGAAAGCCATGGTCATTGAGACGTTGCAGGATTTTCTGTGCGCCCTGTGGAATTTTCAAAACGTATGCCTCCCTTCCGGAATCACAGTATCATCAGTTCTTCAAGCTGTGGAGGGGGGCGGGAATTCTGCCGCCTCTTGCCACAAAGCGCTCCGCGCTCTTATCATGTACCGGCATCACCGGAGCCGAACCGAACAAACCGCCAAACTCCAGCTCATCGCCCACAGTCTTTCCAATAGCAGGGATCACACGAACTGCGGTTGTCTTATTGTTGACCATGCCGATGGCGGCCTCGTCCGCGATGATTGCGGAGATAGTCGCCGCCGAGGTGTCACCTGGAATTGCAATCATGTCAAGCCCCACCGAGCAGACGCAGGTCATAGCCTCCAGCTTGTCCAGTGTCAGGGTGCCGTCCTTGGCGGCAGCAATCATTCCCTCATCCTCGGACACGGGGATAAATGCGCCGGACAGGCCACCCACATGACCGGATGCCATCACGCCGCCCTTTTTCACGGCGTCATTGAGCATTGCCAGCGCAGCAGTCGTGCCATGGGTGCCGCAGACGTCCACGCCGATCTCCTCCAGAATACGCGCCACGCTGTCGCCCTTTGCAGGCGTTGGAGCCAGCGAGAGGTCTACGATGCCATAGGGGACGCCCAGCCGCCGTGCGGCCTCCTGCGCCACCAGCTGACCCATACGTGTAATCTGAAACGCTGTTTTTTTAATGGTTTCCGCCACCATGTCAAAGGGCTGTCCCTTGACCTCCTGGAGCGCATGGTACACCACGCCGGGACCGGAAACACCCACATTGATCTCACACTCCGGCTCGCCAACTCCGTGGAATGCGCCTGCCATAAACGGGTTATCCTCCACCGCATTGGCAAACACCACCAGCTTCATGCAGGCTCTGCCCTCCCCCTCCGGAGAAAGCTCTGCAGTCTGCCGGACAATCTTTCCCATGAGCGTGACCGCGTCCATATTGATGCCGGCGCGAGTGGTTGCCACATTCACAGAAGAGCAGACATTATTGGTTTCCGCCAGTGCTCTGGGAATTGACCGGATCAACCGCTGATCTCCAATGGTCATGCCCTTATGCACCAGCGCAGAAAAGCCGCCGATGAGATTGACGCCGCATTCCGCTGCCGCACGATCCATTGCCGTAGCAAAGGGAACATAGTCCTCCGTCTCACAGCTCTCTGCCACCATGGAAATGGGAGTAACGGAAATGCGCTTGTTGACGATAGGAATGCCGAATTCCCGTTCAATCGCCTCGCCGGTGGGAACCAGATTCCTAGCGCACCGACAGATCTTATCGTAAATCTTCTGGGCGGTCAGCTTAGGATCAGGGCCGCAGCAGTCCCGGAGGGAAATGCCCATGGTAATGGTTCGGATGTCCAGATGCTGATGATCGATCATATCCAGCGTCTGCATGATTTCGTTCTGTCTGAGCATAGCGTCCCCCTCAAATCCGGTGCATGGCGTTGAAGATATCCTCCCGCTGAATGCGGACAGAAAGCCCCATACTGAGGCCGCGCTGATCCAGTGCATCCCGCACCAACTCATAGGATTTCTCCGTGGTGGACAGATCCACCAGCATGTTCATAGCAAAAAAACCGTCCATAACCGTTTGGTTGATATCCAGAATATTGACCCCCAGACTGGCAAGCTCCTGGCAAACCCCCGCGATGATACCCACAGCGTCCTTGCCGGTAACGGTAACGATTGCTTTCATAATGTTGTCCTCCTATATGGTTGCTATTTCAGTTCATCCAGCGTCAGCGTAAAGCTGTCGAGGAAGTTGTCAATAAAATAATGAACCTCCGGCATGTTCATATCGTCTAGCGCCTGCCGGGTCTGCCGTGCCGCCAGAATAAACTCATGGTTGGAGGCCTTTAATTCCTCCAGACATTTAATATGTGCCGAGAGCTTATCTGCCGCCTTGACAATCTTCTCTACCTCCGGCGGAATCTCCTTTAACAGCGGAATATAGCTGTCCCGCAGTGCCGGAGGCAGCATGGAGAGCAGCTGCTCCACTGCCACATTCTCTACTTTCTGATATGCCTCACGAATCTCCGGGGAATAGTACTTCACCGGAGTCGGCATGTCTCCGGTAATGATTTCCGTGGCATCGTGAAACAGTGCCGCCGTGGCGCAGGTTTCCGGCGAAATATGGGTGTTGCCGTAAACCTCTCTGGAAATCAACCCCAGCGCGTGAGCCAGCACCGCCACCATGTGGCTGTGTTCCTGAATGTTTTCCGGGCTGGAGTTCCGCATCAGCCCCCACCGGGAGATATAGCGCATTCTGGACAGATAGGCATAAAAAGAGTATCCCCCCTGCTCATTGCTGAGCTTTGTGCGTTCCTCCGGCAAATCCAGCCGGGTTAAATCTGTATGTTCCATATTGCTCTCCTTTCCAGACAAAAACAAAAACGGCATACGTTCCTCTTTCTCTCCGGCATTGCTCCGCACAGCCCGCTTCACGGCTGATAGTTCATATTGTACCATGTTTTTTTTTGATTGTAAATCTGCCTGTGCCGTCCAGTACAAAATAATGTAGAGCCGCACAATGCATATTGCAATCCCGTAAAAAATTCGCTACAATAATAACAAATTTTCGCTTCCGGAGGTGATGGTCATGGCTTCCGCACGCATGACCGAGGTATACGAAAAGCTCTATAAAGCCGTTTGCAATCAGAGCACCAACAATGTGGTCACTGCGGCTCACGAGCTGCTTGGCAAGCCGGTTCTCTTTGTGGATGAATACTTTCATGTGGTTTCCATGCACCCCTCCAGCCCCATCGGTCTGCCCCAGTGGGACTCCATCTATCAAAACAAGGCGCTGAATCGGGAACAGATTCTAAAAACGCTGGATGAATTTCTCTCCGGCAAAAAGGCGTTTTACGAGCCGTTTTACGCCGCCACCGGCTCCTGCGAGGAATCCCCCCTGCTGTTCGCCGAGGTGGTACAGGACAATACCGTACACGGCCACATTATCGTCTTCTGGGATGGCGCCCCTCCCACTGCCGAGGACTATGAGATCATCAATCTGGTACTGGATGCCATTCGGCTGCGCATTTCCAGCCGCATCAAATCCATGGGTACATGGAATCTGGCACTGTCCACCAAGCTGATGGATCTTCTCGCACCCAGAACGCCGGTACATCTGGAGCGGCTGGCCTGCGAGGCCATCGCCGGCACCATGCAGCCGGACTATACCATCTGCGTCACCACCATCGGTGCACTGGCTTCTCAGCGCGCCTTTGCCGAGTACGCTGTCCGGGAACTGCAGCAGCTCTACCGCAATGTGATCTGCGTGATCTATGACAACAACATTGTAACGCTCTATGGCGGCGCCGCCCCCCATGGCTCTGGCACGCCCCTGTCTGGCTCCACCATGGCGGATCGGCTGTTTGAATTTTTCGGCACCCACGACATGGTCTGCGGCCTGTCCGACAGCTTTAAGGATCCCGCCGAGACCCGCGCCCATTACCGTCAGGCGCTGCTGACTGCCCGTCTGGCTCTGCAGCTGGGTCGGGACAAATCCACTACGTTTTCGGATCTCATGCCCCTGCCCATCTTCCTGTCCGTTCTGGAAAAGGACACCCCGGAAACCTTTATCCACCCTGCGATCTTCCGGATGCGGGACTATGACAAGGAAAATGGCACCGCCTATGATGAAACCATGCGGGTTTTCTCCTTTAACATGCACAACAAGGACCGTACCGCCGCAGCGCTGTGCATCCACCGGAACACCCTGCTCTACCGTCTGGGACGGATCAGCGATCTGTTTGACCTGCCCTATGAGCACGATCAGGTCGCCCTGAATCTTCTGTGCAGCTATCTGATTCTGGAGCTGGGACGCTATGGCTCTCCGGAAACCATGAGTCGACTTTCCTCCACCGAAAGCGTCTCGGAGGGAAATGCTGCCGACATTATAAAGGATTAAAGGATCTGATGCTATGTCCAACCGTGTAAAGGGTACCCTTTGTATTCTGATGGCCGCCCTCGCCTTTGCGCTGATGAGCACCTTCGTCCGGCTCTCCGGAGACGTTCCATCCATGCAGAAGGCGTTCTTCCGTAATGTAGTCGCCGCGGTGTTCGCCCTTCTCATCATGCTGCGGAATCACGAGCCGTTTCACCCGCCGAAAAAAAGTCACTGGGGCTATCTGATGGCCCGCGCGGTATTCGGCACCATGGGGCTGCTCTGCAACTTCTACGCCGTGGATCACCTGAACCTCTCCGACGCCTCCATGCTCAATAAAATGTCGCCGTTCTTCGCCATTCTGATCTCCTACTTTCTGCTCAATGAAAAGCTGAATCTGGTGCAGGGCGTCAGTGTGATAGCGGCATTCTTAGGCTGTCTGCTGATCATCAAGCCCAATCCCGCCAATATGGCGCTGGTGCCGTCGCTGATTGGACTGCTGGGCGGCTTTGGTGCCGGCGTTGCCTATTCCTTTGTGCGTTTGATGAGTAAGAAGGGCGTGCATTCCACGCTGATCGTATTTGTGTTCTCTACGTTCTCCTGTCTGGTGTGCCTGCCCTATTTCATTTCGGTGCGTGCGCCCATGACCACGTTCCAGTTCATCTGTCTGCTGGCTGCCGGAACCTTCGGCTGCACCGGTCAGTTTGCCATCACCAGCGCCTATCGCTTCGCTCCCGCCAAGGAAATTTCGGTCTATGACTATACTCAGGTGGTCTTTGCCGCACTGTTGGGCTGGGTGATTTTCGGGCAGCTGCCGGATATCTACAGCCTTCTGGGCTATGTCATCATCTGCGGTATGGGCGTTTTTATGTTCGTCTACCAGAAGCGGCACGATGCGTCTCTCCCCGCATAACTGCACATTCTGCCGTAAAACCGCCCGGTTTTGCGGCAGCTTTTCTATCATTTCAATGTTTTTTGTAAATAAATCGAAAACATATGCAAATCAGCCGCAGATACTTGCATGGTTGTGGTATAATAAAGCTAAAAAGTGGGGGCTTTCCCCGAATTCTCAACAGAAGGTGTTTGATTATGACAAAAATTGATATTTTCTCCGGTTTTCTCGGTGCCGGTAAAACAACCCTGATTAAAAAGCTGATTCAGGAGGTTTATACCGGTCAGAAAATCGTACTCATTGAAAACGAGTTTGGTGAAATCGGCATCGACGGCGGCTTTCTTCAGGAGGCTGGCATTCAGATCACCGAGATGAACTCCGGCTGCATCTGCTGCTCTCTGGTGGGCGATTTTGGTGAGGCGCTGAAAAAGGTCATGAAGGAGTATCATCCTGACCGCATTCTCATCGAGCCCTCCGGTGTAGGAAAGCTCAGCGATGTTGCGCAGGCAGTGGAGCGCGCTGAAACCGACGAGATGGAGATTGGCTGCATGGTTGCCGTTGCCGACGCTACCAAGTGCAAAATTTACATGAAGAACTTCGGTGAATTTTACAACAACCAGATTGAAAATGCGGGAACTATTATTCTCTCCATCTAGTGGTACGGCTGATTTTTTCTATCAGGTAGGCAAAACGTTCTTCTGGAGCC
>CAJKSU010000054.1 GCA_905202605.1 uncultured Eubacteriales bacterium | reverse complement strand
AGACACCCAACGCACCGGCAAGGCTCTCCGTCAGCTCCGCCTTGGGCGATCTGCTGCCAGACTCATACTGCGCCATACGGATGTCGGCAGTCTTTTCTGGGAAACCAACCACCTGCCCCAAGTATTTTTGCGTCATTCCCCGTTTTCATTGACATTTACGACGGGAAAACGAGACTTGGGGAATAATATTCTGATCGGAAACTTGTCAGGTATTGTTGATAATTCGTCCTGCATACGATGTAATGACAGAGAAAATGGAAGGGAAATGAAGATGTCCGCAATTTAGGACACACACCAATTGCGGATATTGAGGACGAAGGATGGTGTAAGGGTGGCAATCACTTCAACGGTTTTTCTAATGTTTTTCCTGCCGTCGGCTCTGGTGATTTATTATATTTCACGGGATTCGATCAAGGAATATGTCTTGCTGGCAATCAGTCTGCTGTTTTATGCCTGCGGCTCGCCGCAGTTTCTGCTGATCTTTATCGCTTCGGCGCTGATCACAGTCGTGCTTGGACGAACCATGTCGGGCTGTGAGGGGAGAAAGTATGCCAAGGTATTTCTGGTGCTTGGAATCCTATGGAATCTTGCAATGCTGTGCTATTACAAATATGTGGATTTTGGACGCTCTATTTTTTCGCAGCTTACCCATACGGATGTGGCACTGCGCAATCTCGCACTGCCCATGGGAATTTCCTTCTTCACATTTAAAGCGATTTCCTACCTGACGGATATTTACTGCGGAAGAGCGATCCTGCATGAAAACCCGGCGCATGATATGCTCTATCTTTCCCTGTTTACGCAGATCCAGTCAGGGCCGCTCTCCAGATACAATGAAATGGGGACACGCTGGCAGGGGGGAATCGGCGCACAGGTGAAAGCACAGCAGATTTCCAGCGGCGTGTATCGCTTCCTGATCGGGCTGAACAAAAAGGTCATTTTGGCAAACCTTCTGTCTAATATCACAACAGAGGTGTTTGCGGCACAGCCGGCGGAGGTATCCACGGCATATCTGTGGCTTGGCTCCGTCTGCTATTCGATGCAGCTGTTTTTTGACTTTGCCGGATATTCTGACATGGCCATTGGTATGTCGGAGATGTTCGGATACAGCTGTATGGAAAACTTCAACTATCCGTATATGACGGAGTCTGTGGCAAAATTTTGGCGGCGCTGGCATATTTCGCTCAGTTCCTGGTTCAGAGACTATGTGTATATTCCTATGGGCGGCTCTAGATGTAAGAAGTGGAGAGTTTATGTCAACCTGTTTACGGTATGGCTCCTGACCGGCATCTGGCATGGAGCGGCTTGGAATTTCATTGCGTGGGGACTTGGCTACTTTGTGATGATTGCTTTTGAAAAGGCAACGGGTCTGCCGGATCGACTGAAATCAAAAGCCGGAAGGGCGATTTACCGGATTATTACCTTGCTGTTTGTAAACTTCCAGTGGGTACTGTTTCGCGCTCCGGCGCTACGCAGCGGCGCATCCTTCATCAAGCATATGGTTGTTTATACCCCCAACGCATTGGCAGATAAACGGACGCTGTTCTTAATTCAGGATAACTGGTTCTTCATCCTTGTGGGCTTGCTTCTCTGTTTTCCAATCGTTCCATATCTCGAACGCAAATTGGAACATAAAGAATATCTGGGGACAGCATTTCGGGTAATCGTTGGAGCCATTGTGTTGATCGGGGCAGTATGGTCCGTTTCGTTCCTGATATCCGGGCAGAACAATCCGTTCGCCTATGCTAATTTTTAACACATCGGAGGACAGAATGAGTGACATGAAAGAAAAGAAAATCATTGCGGTTCTGTTGGTGGTGTGTTCCTTTGTGTTCTGTATTAGAAATGCCACCTATGAGCTTGTGGCGCAGATTGCGGGATTCCTGCGTCAGGACGGTACGGAACAGGCGGATTTTGCTGATTTCGACGCAATTGAGCAAAACTATGCGTCCAGCGTGTGGAAGCATAGCGATTTCCTTAACTTTAACGGCACTGCGGCAAGATTGCTGGGAATGCGGGGACTGTACAGCGGAATGGGCATGTATGCTGCGGACGGAAATTACATTGTATCTGCAAGTCCGCAAACCTCCACGGATTATGAAGTGGAGCAGATGAAGATATTTGCTGACTTCCTAGAGGAGAATGGGATCCATTTGCTCTATGTGAATCAACCGACCAAATATCTGGAGGATGATTTTTTTGCAGAGCAGTTCGGTGTAGAAACCTACAGCAACCGCAATGCAGATCTGTTTATGCAGAGAATAGCGGATGCGGATATTGCCGCAATTGATTTGCGGGATGCTATTGTCCGGGATGGCCTGAATATCAAGGATATGTTTTACCGAACGGATCATCACTGGACGACAAATTCCGCACTGTGGGCCACCAGAGAGATCGCACAGGCAATGAACGATCATTGCGGCTATTCCATTGATACGGGAACATACAACGCCGAGAATTTCGAGTATACAACGTATCAAAATGCCTGGCTGGGCGAGCAGGGACGCAAAATGGCGAAAACATATGTGGGTTTGGATGACTTTGTGGAGATAAAGCCTAATTTTGATACCAGCTACACATTCAAAACGGCAAACGGCAACGTGGACGGGACATTTGACACGTTTATCAACGAGTCCGTGTATGATACAGACGCAGATGTTTATGAAGCGCCCAGCTGGCATTATTCCTATGCTCAGATCAGCAGCGTGAATCACAACGCACCGTATGGCAAGGTGCTGCTGCTCGGCGACTCCTATGCTCAGGCAACCGAGCCGTTTCTGTCGCTTTCTGTGCATGAATTGGACTGGCTGATTCTAAGGGACTGTAGCGATGATTTTGATCTGCATCAGTATATTCTGGAAAACGGATATGACACGGTGCTTATCTGCTACGCACAGTTTATGATTGGCGCCCATGACGATCCAAGCTCTGCAAATTATAAGATGTTCACCTTTAATGGGTAAGCGATAGGGAAGACACGACCCTGCTAAAGAAATATCAGCGGCTCCTGAAGACGATGATGGCATGATTCATCGTTTGCTGGAGCGGGCTGAGCATTGTAAACCACTGAAACGGTTTGCGGGATTGGAGACTGTATAAATGAAGCTGGTACGGGAATGTCCTGTACCAGCTGTTTTTTATTGGTGCGCGGAAGGTGCGAGCCACAAATAAGAGGAATAAACAGGGAACCCCGGAGCGAGCCAAATTCGGCATCGCTTCGGGGCTTTTGTGATAATTATGCTGCGGAACAGCGATTGCGGTCAGCGGCTTTCGGAGACGGAGAGGAAACGCTCGATCTCCGGGAGCTTGCCCTCTGCGGCGGAGCGGCCGATTTCATAGGCGGTCTGCAATTTTCGGGGATCCTTTTCCGTGCGGCTCACCGGGATCGAAGCTGCTGGGCGGATGACCAGAATAGCGCCTGCGGCCTCCTGACGTGCGACTTCCTCCAACTGTCGATTGTATATCACATGGCGCTGCTCCATGGTGCGCACCAGCTTGGGATAGGCGCGGTAGCGCTTACGGATCAGGGGGAGCAGACGGTTGGGCTGCTTCCGATAGCCCAGCGGCTGGGTCAGAACGACAACGTTTCGGTCGAAGCCCATGCGCTGGAACCGGGTGAGGGGAATGGAGTCCGCAATGCCGCCGTCCAGCAGCTTCTTTCCGTCGATTTCAACAATATTGGACACCAGTGGCATGGACGCGGAGGCACGGATCCAGTCAAAGCCGTGATCGTCCCAGCCGGTATACCGGTGATACACGGCGGTTCCGGTTTCGATATCGGTACAGACCACGTAAAAGTCCATGGGATTGCGTGCATAGGCATCAAAATCGAAGGGATCCAGCTCCAGAGGAACGGTTCCGTAGCAAAAGTCCGTGTTGAAAAAGTCGCCGGTCTGCAACAGAGAATGGAAGCCGGAATACCGGGGATCATCGCAGAAACGCACATTATACCGGAGTACCCTACCAATTTGGTGAGATTTATAGTTGCAGCCAAAGGCGGCGCCGGCGGAGACGCCGATGATACCGTCAAAGGGAATGCTATGCTCCATGAGAACGTCCATCACGCCTGCGGTGAACAGGCCACGCATGGCGCCGCCCTCTAAAATCAGTCCTGTTTTCATTTGCCTGCCTCTTTCTATCGAAAAACGAATGGTCGTGAGTTCTGCCTGCGTCTGTATTTCATATTATATGGGACTTTTTGCGGAATTGCAAGTAAGCGAAAGCAGCGAAAATTGCTCGAATGGATTCTGCTTTTTGCGTTTGGGTAGCATAACGTTCCCCTTATGCCATTGAAAAACCGTTGCGGCGCAACGAGCATAACATATGTATGATGGTAGACCAGTATAAACGTAATTTTACATTATGCTTGGAGCTGCATATAATGAAATCAGTTTCAAATCAAAATGCATATGACAGTAACACCAGTTGGAAAAGGAGAGTATGACATGACACTTGAAATGCAGGTCAAAAAGCTGCTGGGCATCAATGCCGTACAGAATATTATGGCGAAGTTCCAGTATTACTACACCGTCAGCGACTATGCTGCCATCGGAAAGCTGTTCTATGAAAGCGACACCAGCTCGGCGGAGGTGCCCGGCGGCAAGTATGTGGGGATCGATGCCATTCGGAAGAGCGCATTCGGCGGCTTCCCCGGCGGCCCCATGCCCAAGCCTGAGGGGACGGAAGGGGAAGAACCAAAGGGCGAGATGCCCGAAGGCCCTGCCGGTCCTCCCAACATGGGCGGCGGACGACTCCAGATCCACACCCTGACCACACCTCTGGTAGAGGTGGCGGACGACTGCAAGACTGCAAAGGCACTCTGGATGAGCCCCGGACTGGAAACCGGCGGTCATGTGGGCGATCTGGCAGGCTCCTGGGCATGGGAGAAGTTCTATGTGGAGTTTATCTGCGAGGATGACAAATGGTATATCTGGCACTTCCATCAGATCGACATTCTCTGCTCCTTCTTCTATAAGTCATGGACAGACGATTTCTTCACCCACAGCCTGATGCATGTGCCGGAGGAGTTTAAAACCTTTGACCAGAAGTGGGAGTTCATCAACCAGAACAACCGTTCCGGAAACCCTCTGACCAAAACCTATTTCTACGATCAGGACATCGAGCCGTTTATGGACGTAACGCTGCCGGAACCCTACGAAACCTACTAAGAAGGAGGAGCAACTATGAACAGAGAATTTTCTACCCCCAATGCCCCCGCACCGCTGGGACACTACAGTCAGGGTGTCAAGCAGGCTGGATCCACTCAGGTGTCCATGCAGTTCCCCGTTGATCCTGCCACCGGCAAGCTGGTGGAGGGCGGCATTCAGGAGCAGACCACTCAGGTGCTCAAGAACTGCGAGGCTGTGATGAAGGAGGCGTTCCTGGGGCTTCATGTGATTGTCAAGACCAACGTTTACCTGAAAAATCTTTCGGATTTTGAAGCCTTCAACGAGGTGTACAAGACCTTCTTCCCGGAGATCAAGCCGGCCATGACCGTAATCCCGGTTTCGGATCTTCTGGTAAAGGATGCGCTGCTGGTGGTTGACATGGTGGCGTGCAAGTAATAAAGAAAATGCCCGTCAGGGAAACAGAGAAAGCCCCGGCGGGCAGCATAAAACTGAATAAAGAAGAAAGGGGTTGTATCCTTGAGAAATAGATTTGTTACCATGCTGCTGGCAATGAGCCTGATATCGGGTATGCTGGCAGGCTGCGGCACGACTGCCGCATCATCCGGCTCCGCAGAGAGCACACAGGCTCCGACCACGTCGGAACAGCAGACTCAGACGTCTGCGCCGGTTCAGGAGGCGGAGAAAAGCGCAGCGCCCGAAGCCTCCCAGCAGGAATCGCTGGCAGAGGAAACGCCCACATTTGAGCTGGCGGAGACGGCAGACCTTCCCATCACCGATGAGGTGACCACCTTCAGCATGTGGTGCAGCGCACCGCCCGGCGGCCTTTCTGTGGTTGGCTCCCCGATCATGGAGTACATCACCGGCAAGACGAACATTTCGCTGGAGCTGCTGGAGCAGAACATGATGACTGCCAATGAGAAGTTCAACCTGATGGTGGCCTCTCAGGATTATCCGGATATCATCTCGGCCTTTGACGAGAGCTATTCCGGCGGCGCAGTCAAGGGCTATGAGGACGATGTGATCATGGATCTCACCGACCTGATGGAGGAAAATGCTCCTAACTATATGGCCTACATCCAGCAGGATCAGCAGAATTACCGGGACGCCTATAACGACGATGGGCAGATGCTGTTTATGAACGGCTACAACGACAACTATGTGCAGGCCAGAGGCAACGTGATCCGTCAGGATCTGCTGGATAAGCTGGGACTGGATACTCCCGTTACCTATGAAGAGTACCACGATGTGCTGGAAGCCTTCAAAAATGACGGCATTGAATATCCCATCTGGATGCCTCAGGCGCTTCAGGGCGGCGCGCTGCTGTCCGCGGGCTTCGGCGTATCAGGATATACCCTGCAGCAGAGCGGTACCCACTTCTTCCAGAAGGACGGTACGGTATACTCCAGCTTCCTGACGGAGGAATATAAGGAGTTCCTTCAGCTGATGGCACAGTGGTATTCCGAGGGCCTGATGGCGAAGGACTTCTATGCCATCGTAGATGACATGGGCTCCGCCAGTGAGCCGGAGATCCTCAACGGCAACGTTGGCGTATGGTATCACATGGCGGATAAGATCGGCACCTATAATAAGAGCTCCTCGGTGGAGGGCTTCCACGCAGTAGGTATTGCGGATGCGGTTCAGCAGGAGGGCGAGATCAGCCACTTCTATCAGAACGAGGGCAGCAGCAAAACCACCAACAAGGGCATCTCCATTTCCGTTCAGGCGGAGGATCCGGAGGACATTTTGAAATTCTTTGACTGGTTCTTTACCAAGGAAGGCAGCACCGTTGCCAACTACGGTATTGAGGGTACCAGCTTTGAATACAATGCCGAGGGCAACCCCCAGTACACCGATCTGATCGCCAACAATCCCGACTATACCTTCCAGCAGATCGCACTGCTCTATTGCTGGGCGGACATCCCCACCATTGTGGACCGGGATCGTTCCTTCCGTGCGACTTACACGCAGGATTCTCTGGACGCCATTGAGTTGTATGGCAAGAATACCGACGGCGCCTATGAAATGCCCACTCGCCTGAGCTTTACCGCCGCGGAGAGTGATGAATATGCCTCCACCATCGGCGATATTGAAACCCGTGCTGACGAGCAGATCGTCCGGTTTGTCATCGGCGAGCTGAACTTTGATTCCGATTGGGACGATTTTGTTCAGGAGCTGAAGGACATGGGGCTGGAGCGCTGCGTTGAGCTGAAGCAGGCCGCACTGGATCGGTATTACGAGCGTTGATTGCTGCCGGGTACTCCCACGGGAGTACCCGGGCGTTTCCCGCGGAGCATGAGGAGATTATAATAACGTTAGCTAGAGAACAACCAGACGGCAAGAGCCGTATTGCAATCCAGATTTTAAGGAGGCAACCCACATGAATCAGAAAATCTTCGCACCCGGCGAGCATCTCGTCGCGGAAAACTTGAAGACCGAGTTCCTGACCATTGAGGCGGGAGCCAAGCTGCTTGCCTCGGAAGGGAAATATCTTGCCCTGACAGTCAACGGCTGTGTCCATCCGCTGGAGGCGGGCGCATATCACGGCGACGTGGAGATCACCGTGGCCGAGCCGGTGACCGAGGAAATCTATCCCTCTGTCCGCCGGAAGAACCCCATTCCGCTGGAGGCTGCCATCAGTGTAAAGGACGGCAAGCTGGTTCCGGCACAGGGCGTTGCGGCTGCGGTGCAGCATGGCACCGTAACGGATATGGAAGCGGATGATATCTTCATTGCCACCGATGCGCCGGATTTTGCGGGCATCGTGGTAGACGGCGAGGGCAGCTATACCATCAACCGGGCGAGAATCTGCATGGAGGGGGAAGGCAGCAATGACTTCGTAGGCATGGGCGCTGGCGTGGCTGCCATTGGCGGCGCGGATGTGACCATCAACGACAGTGAGATCAACCTCAGCTCCGTCACCCGCTGCGCCGTTCATGTGGGCGGCACCGGCACCGTGACGGTCAATAATACCAAGATGTACAACGTCTCTCCCAAGGTGGAGATGGGCAACTGGAGCTGGGGTATTGCCATCCGCGGCACGAACCGTCTGTGCCAGCTGGCGGATGACGGCACCGTGCATTATAACGGCTGCACCATGCGCTCCAACGGCTGGGGCATTCTGTCTGTAGATGGCTCCAACTACGCCCATATGTTTGTAGAGAACTGCGACATGGAGCTGGAGGGCGCAGGCTCTCATGGCTATGGCGTGTTCTGCATCGGCCCCACCGATATGCACCTCAGGAACACCAAGCTCACCGCCAACGGCTTCCCGCTGCTGCTCCGCGGCATGGAGCGGAAGGGAATTCTGGAGGTCACCGATGGATGCGAGATCCGCGGACGCCGGTTTGCGCTCCATGCGCAGGGCGATACGGGCAGCGTGGTGACAATCAAGGATTCCAAGCTGATTACCGATCAGGCAACTATGCTGATCAAGGGCTCCACCGGCACCGTATACAACATTGAAAATACCGTGATGGAGCCGGGGAACGGTCAGATCCTCCAGCTCATTGACAGCGACGATCCCGGCCTGCACGGCACCTTTGTGGACGTGAGCGTTTACGACAAGGCTGATACCTACATGGAGGGCAGAAACCTCACCAAGGCAGATCCGGAGGACGACATCACCCTGAACATCACCGACTGTGATCTAAAGGGTGACCTGCTGAACTCTACCTCCAACCTGCCGTCCCTTTCCAGCAAGGAAGCGCCCAAGGAGCTGGTGCTCCGGGATGCCAAGGCGCCCGGCGAGCTGGGCAACGAGGGCAAGGTCAGCGGTAAGCCGCCCATGATGGGCAATATGCCCGGAATGCCACCCGTAGGCGACCCCGGCGCACCCGGTGGAATGCCTCCCATGGGCGACCCTGGCGGTATGCCCGGCGGCGGAATGCCTCCCTTTATGATGGGCGATGCACCGAAGAACCTGACACTGAACCTCAAGAATACCAAGCTGGAGGGCATTGTTTCCTCCGCAACCCAGCACTACCGTGAGGGCCTCAAGTTCCTGGAGGAAACCATCCGGGAAGAGCTGTCCAACGTGACCCAGACCCCTGCACCCACCGTCAACAACGGCGTGCTGGTATCTCTGGATGAGAAGAGCGTCTGGACGGTCACCGGCGACAGCTATATCACCAGCCTGACCCTTGCAGAGGGCGCAGTGGTAACGGCTCCTTCGGGCAAAAAGCTGGCAGTCACCGTGGACGGACAGCCCGCTCAGCTGGCGGCTGGCACCGTCACCGGAAAGATCCATATTGCCGTGGTATAAACCCAATTTGGCTGCTTCATCGTGCAACTCTCCCCCCGTGGGCTGCGGCTCACGGGGGGCTGTGTTTATCAGATCTGCTGGAACCTGACATGGCACTGCGTGAAATAGGAAGATCCGAGAGAACGTTGCATTTTTCCCCTTGGCGGGATATAATAAGCGAAAAAACGGAAGGAATCCAGAGAACTATGACACAGGATTTTTATGAGCGCTTAAAGAACCGAATCAACCGCCCCGGACTGTTTTCGGCGTCCAACGGCATTCAGGTGACGGAGTGCGGACTGCATTATGCCGCCGGAGAGCTGACCGTATCGCCCTCCAGCATGAATCCGAGAGGGATTGTCCACGGCGGATGTCTGTCTTCCCTAATGGACACAGTGGCAGGAATTGCGGCCTGCACAGATGGGAGAGGGTGTGTAACGCTGAACTGCTCAGTGAGCTACCTCCGGGCGGCGCAGAGCACGAAAAAGGTTTACTGTAAGGCCAGCGCCGTGAAAACAGGCCGTACCGTGGCGGTGTATCAGGCGGAGCTTCTGGACGACGATGGAACGCTGCTGGCAAACGGCACCTATACCTTCTTCCTGAAGGAGCAGCTGAAGGAAGCGAAAACGGAATAAAACCAAGGGGCGCATTGCAAAAGATTTTGCAATGCGCCCTAAATTATTCTGTGGGCGTTATGTTTGCTGAGGCAGCATCGTTACATGGGAGGACCGCCGGGGCCGCCGCCGGGACCGCCCATGGCTGCGGCCTTTACCACAACGGTAACGGTGCAGTCTGTCTCCATGGCGATGCTGTAGTCATATTCGCCATAGTAGCCGTCGGGATCATCCTCGGTGATAGGGCTGATGGTGGCGGTGCCTTCGGTCACGTCCATGGAAACCATTTCATAGCCGTTGAAGCTCAGGGTGAAATAGCTGGTGGCGAAGGCTTTGTAAGCGCCAAAGGAGGCCGCACCGATGGCGGGATCACCGTTTTCGTCTACAAAGACGAAGGTGGCGGTGTGCCGGGGATCCGCCATATCCACGGCGGTGAGGGTGTTGGTGGTGCAGTCGGGAGCGGTGTATTCCTCCTGCACGATGGTGATGTTTTTGTCCACAGTACCCTGAATGTCCTGCTCGCCATAGACGTGGATGGTCACGGGCTGGGAAGCGGTCAGGGTGGAGTCTGCATCCACGGTGAGATCACCAATATAGCAGGCGTCTGCCTCGCCGCAGGTGCCGTCTGCCAGCACCACGTTCCATGTGGAGCCGCCAAGGACGGAGACGTTGACCGGGTTGTTGATCTGTGTGTTGGCAACGTTGTACTGCGCACCGATTTTGTGGTAGTCGCTGACCCCGGAGGTGAGATAGTTGCCGGTGGTGTCACAATTCAGTTCCGTGCCGTTTTCCATGCGATCCCCGTTATCATCCAGATGATAGCCATAGGACGAGGAAATGGTGCCGTTCAGCACGGTGTCATCCATCAGATAGACGTTCAGAGACTGATACTTGTTGTAGATGTTATTCCAGATGTTGCCGGTGTATTCGCCGTTTTTCAGCACAGCGTTGGAGTCCTCCACCTGCGCGGTGGCAGTAGCGGTTGTAGCCTCGTCACCGGTGTCGTTGATGGTGTAGGAGGTGTTGCCGGGGTTGCCCGCGTCGTCGGATTCCACCAGCTCCACCAGCGTGCCGCCCCACTTGGAATCGGCGGTGAAGTTGACCTCGGTGTTGTCGAGGATCACATTGGTATAGCCGTTATTGGCAGCGCCGGACTTGATCTGTACACCGGTTTCCGCCACGTTCAGGGTAGAATCCTGAATGGAGATGGTGCCGCCTGCGTTCTGTTGGGTCATGACGCCGATATGACCGGAGGTCAGGGTGGAGTTGGTGTAGTATGCGGAGGAGGTGGCGGAGGCCATGATCTGCACCTCATTGCCACCGTAGAAGTCCACGTTGTCAAACCGATCCCATACGCCGGAATCGGCATAGGCTACGTAGCCGGAGCCACCGGGGAGATAGCCGTAGGTAACGCCGTCTACCGTGCGGGTGGCATAGTAATCCACGCCGCTCTTTGCCTCCTCTACCGTGCCGGTGCCTGCAACAGTATTGCTGACATCCAGCGCATAGGTGCCGGTCTGGTCATAACCGTTGCCGGAGTCCGTGGACAGAACGCCCCAGCCGGAGGAGACAATCATGGAGTTGGAGTAGATGCCCTGCCCTGCGCCCAGCACATTGGTGGCGCGGACGGTACCCTCCAGACCCAGCGCAAAGGGTGTGCGCTTCATCATGGGAACTACCAGCGCATCATACTGCTCCTGCGTATCGCCGGTTTCTTCGGTATAAATCACGGAATTTTTGATCCGGAGAATGCCGGAGTCCCGCACAGCGGCTGCGGTACGGATGACGCCGGAGGTCATGATTACGGAATTGTGAAGCGTTACATCGGCAGTGCCGGAGGACAGCACCATAGCGCCCTCGCCCTGAAAGTCGTTGGCGCCGTCACCCTGACCGGTGAGGGTCACATGGCCGATGTCGTAGGGAGCGGAATCCACGATGATGCCGTTGAAAAACGGGCCGTAAGAGTGGATCTCTCCGCCGCGGAGGGCAGAAGCGTCATAGCCGCCTACCTTGCCCAGCAGAGCGGGGATGGTTTCCGCTTCCACAATTCCGCTTCCGTCTACCCGGAGGGCGGAGCGGTAGGTATACTGGGCGGTCTGACCCGCCATATTCATGAACTTTCCCATTTCGGCGTAGGTGTCCGTTCCGGCGGTGGTTTCAAAGGAGAAATCCCCCTCCGGGAGCATATCACCACTGTGGTAGTAGGCGGGAATATCGTATTGGTTGCCGTCAATCACCAGTGTGAGAACACCGCCGCTTTCTGCGGTAATCTCCGTGCCGTCAGACAGGGTGACAGCGCTGACATTGGAGGACGCGGAGGAACTGTTGACGGTATCGTCTGCGGTGGCGGTGGTTTCTATGTAATTTGCCCCATAGGTGACGCTTTCGATGGTGGGACCTTCTCGTACCTCCTCCAGCGCAGACTCCTCCGGCGTGGAGGTTTCCGGCTCAGCGGGGGCGGCTTCAGGGATGGAGGCCTCCTGAGCCGGTGCGCCCGGTTCCGGGGAAGGAGCCTGCACCTGAGTTTCCGCTGGAGCGGATTCTGCCGTGGGAGCAGAGCTGGTCGTTTCTCCGCAGGCGGCAAGGCTCAAAACCAGACTCATTGCCAGGGGTATGGTCAGCCATTTCTTCATTTCAAAATCTTCTCCTTTCCATCCTTGCAATCAGGATTATCCTCATTGTACCACCCGCAGAGGGGATGTCAACGCAAAATAGAAAGAAATCGAACTGTCATGCGGTGCAGTTTGTGCTCCCATCAACCGTTTGGGGCAGAACAAAAATTTTCCCGGCACGATAGTGCCGGGAAAGCAAAGCGAATGGAGGAATGCCTTAGAATTTCAGAACCAGACTGCCGGTGAAGGCACCGCTGTCCAGCACACGATGGGCTTCCGGAAGCTCCTCCTGCGAGAAGGTGCGGAAGATGTGAGGCTTGATTTTTCCCTCATGAAGCATGGTGAACACCTGCTCCCGGAGCAGCTTCAGGGCTTCGGGCTTATCGTCGTTGTAGTGGAAGGAGAACACCCGGACGCTCTGACACTTTGCCATGCCAGCGATCATGGCCTCCAGCATACCTGTGTGCGCTGCACCGCCCAGATAGTTATACACCAGAATGGTGCCGAGGGGTGCGAGATAGCCAAGCTGCGCCGCCATATTGGGGCCTGCTACCTGATCGAGGATGATATCCGCCCCCTTGCCGCCAGTGGCAGAGAGAACTGCCTCCTGCTCGGCGGTTTCTTTATAGCAGAAAACATGCGATGCGCCCAGAGTGCGGAGGTACTGACACTTTTCCGGAGTGCTGGCGCTGGCAATGACCCGATATCCGGCAAGGGGAGCCATCTGCACCACTGCGGAGCCAAGTGCGCCGGCGGCACCCTTCATATAGAGCGTCTTCCCCTGACCGGGGCCGAGCACCTGAGTCATAAGGCTCCATGCAATCACGTAGTTGGTCATGACCGCTCCATAGACGGGATCGGTACCGGCGATCATCTTTGTGACGTTGCCCTCCGGGGCGAGCTTGTACTGGCTGTAGCAGCCGCAAAACACCGGATGATCCACAAAAACAAGATCGCCCACCGATACGGAGGTGACGCCTGCGCCGACCGCCGCCACCGTGCCGGTGCCGTAAAGGCCGGGGTAAAAGGGAAGAATGCCCTTTGTCCAGGGATATGCCCCGGTTCGCATGAGAAAGTCCGGCTTGGAGATACCGGCAGCCTCCATTTTGAGAAGCACCTGTCCCTCAGATACCTCCGGAATCGGCGCGTCCTCCAGCTTTATCACCTCCGGACCGCCGTACTGCTCAAAATATACACGTTTCATAGGAAAACCTCCGATGCGTCAATTGTTAGCTCTATGATACTGCATTTTCGGGGGAAAGTCCATGGATTCCGCTGAAATTTCGGTTGCCAAGTGGGAACGGATTTGCTACAATGACCGGGAGGGGGCGATACCATGTCCGATATTACCAAGCGCGCACTGGAGGCATCCCTGAAGCACCTGCTACAGGAAAAGCCGCTGGAGAAGATTACGATCAACGATATCACCGAGGACTGCGGCATCAGCCGTATGACCTTTTACTATCACTTTAAGGATATTTACGACCTGATCGAGTGGTCCTGTGATGAGGACGCCCACCGGCTGCTGAAGGGAAAGGAGAGCTATGATACCTGGCAGGCGGGGTATCTCCGAATTTTTCAGACGGTGCAGGAGAATAAACCCTTTTTCCTGAATGTCTATCACTCGCTGAGCCGGGATCTGGTGGAGAATTATCTCTATAAGCTCACCTTTGATCTCCTGATGGGGGTGGTGGAGGAACAGTCGGTGGGGCTGCAGGTAGCCAAAGCGGACAAGGCGTTTATTGCCAACGTATATAAGTATACGCTGGTGGGACTGATGATCGAGTGGATTCAGGGCGGCATGAAGGCCGAGCCAAAGGAGATCGTGGAACGGCTGGGACTGGTGATACACGGGAATGTCCGTTCCGCGCTGGAGCGGGCGGCGATTCCGGGCTGAAATCCATAGGCAACACCGCACAAATGCATCTTCGGATTTTGACGAATCTTTTTCGCCAGAAATTCGTTTGTAAAACCTTGAAATACACAAAGTATTGCAACGGTGTACAAAGGGAACATAATAAAAAACTTAATAATGGACTGCCAA
>CAJKSU010000053.1 GCA_905202605.1 uncultured Eubacteriales bacterium | reverse complement strand
GGCTGAATGCCCAGATAGGGCAGAATATCCGCCAGCACATCCCGCACCGTAGGTGCGCCCATCTGACCACCGGAAATATAATAGCCTGTCTCCCTGGAGGGCGTATCCAGTGCCACCAGACAGATGTACTGGGGATCGTCCATGGGCGCAATGCCCACAAAGGATACAATCTTATCCTGCACCGGATTTCCGTCCTCATCGAACACGTCGATCTTCTCGGAGGTTCCGGTTTTTCCGCCGATGCGGTACCCGGCAATCTGGGCGTTTTTCGCGGTTCCCTGAGACACCACGGACTCCAGCAGCTGGCACATGGTCTGGGAGGTTTCCTCACTGATTGCCTGCCGGAGTACCGTCCGTCCCTTTGTCTCCACCACATCGCCCTCCGGAGAGAGCACCTGATGGACTACATGCGGTTCCAGTACGTAGCCGCCGTTGACCACCGCCGCCACCGCCCGTACCAGCTGTATGGGTGTAATTTTAAAGGTCTGTCCAAAGGCAGCCGAGGAAAGAGAGGCATAGCTGTCGGGGTTCGACAGCGTCGCCTCATCAAAGAAGATTCCGCTGGCCTCACCGCCCAACTCAATGCCGGTTTTCTCCGTCAAGCCGAACTTGTGGACATATTCATAGAGCTTTTCGCCCCCCAGTCGAATGCCGATATTGGCAAAAGCCACATTGCAGGAGTTTTGCAGTGCCTCGGCGGTGCTCTGTTGCCCGTGTCCCGCAGAGCGCCAGCAGTGGAGTGCTCTGGTGCGCCCCTTAATGGTGGTGCTGCCGCTGCAATAGAAGCTGTCGGACAGGCTCACCGCCCCCTCCTCCAGTGCCGAGGCAAGGGTAATGCTTTTAAAGGTGGAGCCGGGCTCATAGCCATCAGAAATCACTCGATTTCGCCACTGGCTCAGCCGTGCATTGGCAACCGCGGTATTATATGCACCAAGAAGCTGCTCCTGAAGCTCCCCTTCGGCTTCCATGGCCTCGTTATATTGCTGTTCCAGCTCCTCCGACGTTTTAGCGTTATAAATCACTGCGTAATTGTTGGGGTCATAGCCGCCCAGCGTTGCCATGGCAAGAATGTCCCCGGTGTTTACGTCCATGACCACCCCAAATGCGCCATTCTGCACATCGTATTGATTAATGGCCTCCTGCATGTGCTTTTCCAGCATCTCCTGCACGGTCTGGTCAATGGTCAGAACTACATCGTTTCCATTGACCGCATCGGCGTACTGCTCGAAATGGAACTGCATCTGGGTTCCATAGTTTCCCTTTGCGGCGGTGATGCTGCCGTTCTGCCCGGTCAGTGCGCCGTCACAGGCCGCCTCCACGCCGTCCAGCCCCACATTATCGCTGCCCACAAAGCCCAGCACCTGAGACGCCAATGCGCCATAGGGGTAATAGCGCTTGGTGTCCGGCTCCAGATAAACACCTGTGATTTTCTCCCGGCTGATATAGTCTCGAACCGCTGCGGCCTCCTGCTGCTCCACCTTCCGCTTGACGATTTGATAACGGTAACTGGTGTCTGCCATCAGGCCTGTTATTTTTTCCTTGCTAATGCACAGAAGTGCCGAGAGATTGTCTGCAATGGCGTCAAGATCCTGACCGGAAAGGCTCAGCTCGTTGGGATCGATGCAGACATTCTCCACATCGGCGCTTACCGCCAGCACATTCATGTTGCGGTCATAGATGGTTCCCCTTGCAGGCGTGATATTGCTGATTCTGGTTTGATTATCCGCCGCCAGCTGGCTCAGGGTATCAAACTGAATGATTTGCAGCGAAATCAGCTTCAGGATTAGGGGAATGAATACCGCAGCGCCAAACAGCCCCATCAGTACAGCGGTACGCTTTAAAATAGTTCGGTTTGCCGCACCGACAACTCTGGCTCTGGGAATCGGACGTTTCAAAAGGTAAAGTCTCCTTTCATGGAATCTCCCTTTTACTATATGTCTTTCCTCGTCCGATCTATTCGTCTTCCGCAGTGCTGCGCAGATGCAGAATGATATACTCCTCCGGGTTAGGCCGATACATGTTCAGCCGATGTGCCTCTTTTTGCAGATAGGCGGCGGCATTTTGCCGCTGCGCCTCCTTTTGCAGAGCAGTATACTCCGCCGTCAGCTCCGCAAGCTGCTGCTGTTTTTCCCGATTGGCCTGTGTCAGCTCATAGCAGCGCACATGCCCCGCCACCAGCAATATCGCCAGCAGAAAGCACAGCAGCCACCGGGGCGCACAAGCAAGATCCAGCTTTTCAACATCCTGATGACGTATGTTCTCCATTTCTCAGAGTTTTTCGCAGATGCGCAGCTTGGCGCTTCGTGCTCTCGGGTTCTCCTCCAGCTCCGCTGCGCCGGAGACAATGGGCTTTCGTGTAATCAGCTTCACCTGCGGCGTTTTTCCGCAGATGCAAACAGGGAACTCTGGCGGGCAGGTACAGCCCTTTGCTGCTGCTGCCATGGCGGATTTGACAATTCGATCCTCCAGAGAGTGGAACGTGATCACCGCCAACCGTCCGCCCGGATTCAGCCGGGGAATCGCTTCCTCCAGCATCTCCCGCACAGAGCCAAGCTCATCATTTACCGCAATGCGGATCGCCTGAAAGCTCCGCTTGGCGGGATGCTGCTTTTCCCTCAGTGCCTGAGCGGGCAGGGCGCTCCGAATCACATCCACCAGCTGCAGGGTAGTTTCAATGGGAGCAGTCTGCCGTTTCCGGTCAATAGCGGCGGCAATCTGAGGGGCATAGCGTTCCTCCCCATATTCATAAAGAATCCGTCGGAGCTCCTCCCGACTCCAGAGATTCACAACCTCATAGGCCGTAAGCCGATCCTCCCGATTCATCCGCATGTCCAGCGGTGCGTCTGACATGTAGGAGAAGCCCCGCTGACCATCATCCAACTGTGGAGAAGACACGCCAAGGTCAAATAGCATACCATCCACTCCGGCAATTCCAAGACCGTCTAAAATACTGTTGATTTCCTTAAAATTGGAATGCACCAGAGTCACCCGGTCTTTCCACGGCTCCAACCGCTGTGATGCCGCATTCAGTGCCACCTGATCCCGATCCACGCCGATTAAGCGTCCGGTGGTGAGCCGCTGCACGATCTGCGAAGAATGTCCGGCTCCGCCCAGCGTCCCATCCAGATAGATGCCATCCGGGCGAAGGTTCAGCCCCTGAATGCACTCCTCCAGCAGCACGGACTTATGATAGAATTCCACGATCCCGCCTCCTACAGTTCCAGCGCTGCCGCAACAGCATCCATATCGCCTCCCAACAGAAAGGCCTGCTCCATCCTGTCATAGGTTTCTGCATCCCAAATTTCCGCTTTATCCCCAAACCCCATAACTACAACGTCCGATGTCAGCCCCGCATAGCTGCGAAGCTCCTGAGGAAGCAAAATCCGCCCCTGTTTATCCGGCTCACACCGCACAGCGTTGGCAAAAAAGAAGCGGAGCTTTTGTGCCTCTGCCAGAGGTAGCTGTTTTTTCTTTTCCACAATGACATCCCACCCGTCCTGAGTGAGCATCATCAAGCTGTGGCTCAATCCGATGGTCACGTAAAATGCATCGCCAAGTTCTTCCCGCAAGCGAGCCGGAACCGCCAAGCGGCCCTTATTGTCAATCCCATGCCGGTACTTTCCTGTCATCGCTGCGCCTCCGTTCCACCTTGTGGGTTTTATCCCCACTTTACCCCACAGCACAGGGCTAGTATACTGCAAACAGTGGGCAATTGCAAGGGAATTTTCGGGAAAGCAGACCGCCCATGCTGTTCTGGAGATATTTCTTTTGGATTATATCAGATGATCTTGAACGTTTTATGAACGGCAGCGATCTGCGTGCTGAAAGCGCCGGCAGTGCTTTGTACATCACAGATTTCTTCCACGTTAGCAATGCGGCCCACAGTGAATAGCAAGCGGACTCAGAGTGAGTTTTTTTCGTTGAAACAGCATATCCCACCGCCAGATTATTCTGTGTATTGCAAGGGGAAATAACACATTTCCGGTGGATGATATTCGATGAAGCCCGCAGACATTTTTCACGGAGCTGCCAAAAAAAGAAAAACGGCGCACCGCAAAAGCGGTGCGCCGGAATCTGGCAGATTCTATTGCTTTTATCTATTAGCCCTTCAGAGAGCCAACCATCATGCCCTTAGTGAAGTACTTCAGGATGAAGGGATAGAAGCAGAAGATGGGGAGAATTGCAACCACGATGGTGCAATACTCAACCAGATCGGAGTACTTGGCAAGCTCCGGATCGTAGGTCAGGGAAGAAGAGTCAGATTCAGTCAGGATTTCTTTCAGAATAACCTGGAGGGGGTAGAGAGCACGGGTCTGCAGATAGATCATAGCCTCGAAGTAGGAGTTCCACTTCATGAGGATGTACTGCAGGGCCAGTACTGCGACGGTAGCCTTAACCAGAGGAATGACGATCTTGAACAGGATGGTGAAGTTGCCAGCGCCGTCCAGACGGGCGGATTCCTCCAGAGAGTCGGGCATACCCTGAATTGCGGTACGAATGATAACCAGACTCATGACGTTAACTGCCATGGGGATGATCATAACCCAGCGGGTGTCGAGCATATGCAGGCCCTTGATGACCATGTAGGTGGGGATCATGCCGCCGTTGAAGAACATGGTGATGGTAATCATAATCATCACATACTTCTTCAGAATCAGGCCCTTACGGGAAAGTACAAAGCCACCCATGGTGCAAAGCACGGTAGAGAATGCACCACCGACTGCACAGTAGAAAATGGTGTTTGCATAGCCCATCAGCAGGGAGTTGTTACCGAAGACCATCTTGTAGCCGTACCATGTGATGGGGTGATCCGCATCAAACAGAGGATACAGAATAATGCCGGAGTGCTGAGCCATCAGGGTAGGATCCGAAACGGAAGCCCAGATACAATGCAGTACAGGCAGCAGACAGATGATACCGAACAATCCAAGGATTATGTAGTTAATAACCTCAAATACTCGTCTGCTGGGAGTTTTAATAACGAAATTCAAATTCATAATTCAACTTCCTCCCATCAGAACAGGCTAGTCTCGGAGTACTTTCTGGACACGCTGTTGGCGATGAACAGGAGTACAACGTTGACTGCGGAGTTGAACAGACCGACTGCAGTGGAGTAGCCGTAGTCTGCTTCCAGAAGACCCTTTCTGTAAACGAAGGTACCGATAACATCGGAGGTTTCGTAAATCAGGGGGTTGTACAGAAGCAGGATCTTCTCCTGATTTGCATTCATCAGGGAACCGATTCTCATGATGAGCATGATAACGACTGTGGGCATAATGCCAGGAATAGTAACATTGAGAGTCTGCTTCCAGCGGTTCGCACCGTCGATAACTGCGGCCTCGTAAAGCTCCTGATCAATACCGGTGAGTGCTGCCAGGAAGAGGATGGAGCCGAAGCCAACCTGCTGCCACAGATCGGTAAGCACCATAATCGTCCGGAAGTACTCAGGCACCGACAATAGGTTCTTCGCTTCCTTCAGGAATCCGATATTCACCAGCATGCCGGTGATAACGCCATCGGAAGCAACAAAGTCGATGATGATACCAGAGATAACGACGGTAGAAATAAAGTTGGGCATGTAGCTGACAACCTGAATAACCTTCTTGTAATACTCGTTATCCAGTTCGTTGAGCAGCAGTGCGAAGATAATCGGTGCAGGGAATCCGAAAATCACGCTGTAGAGGCTAAGGATCAGAGTGTTCTTCAAAACCCGGACGAAGAATACAGAGCTGAAGAAGGTCGTGAAGTGTTTCAGACCAACCCATTCGCTCATGTAAACACCGTTCTTCGGAGTGAATCGCTCAAATCCGAGAACGATGCCCGCCATGGGCAGGTAGTTGAAGATGATAAGATACACGACTATCGGGAGGACCAAGAGATACAGGCCCTTGTTCATACGCCAGTCGCGCTTCAACTCAATCAATCGCATGCCAATTCTCCTTTACTTGATTGGTTTGCATTTCTGCTTTTTTCACGTTCCCCATTTGCCGCCTTGCCTGGAAGCGGCAGCGCACGAAGTCAAAAATGTCACGTTGGTTCGCCATGGCACCGTGCTTTGGGTATCGGGCCGAAGCCCCATTCCATACTGTGCATCTGCGAACAGAACTCTCCTTTGCCGAATACCCAACCTGCACACGGGCATTCCAGCTTTGGCGTATTCTATCCGAACGCGGCATTATCTCCTTTCTGCGTGAAAGCGCGATGTCCGCTGAGAAAGACCGATAGTATTGGATGGCACGGTCTTTTGCCTTACTCTTTGGACACTTTTTGAAGGCTTTCGCCTATCAGCATTGATTATAGCATAATTTGTGCATTTAGCAAGTAATTTTTCATAAAAAGCGTCAACTTTTTTGTCTATTTCCCCGTATCCCATGGCAATATACACAAATGACAGCGTGATTTCCCCGTTTCTCCTCTAAGATTTTTGTGCAATCTGTCTTGGAAGGTTAAACTAAAACTTGGTAATTTAACGATCTTTTTGGAGTTTTTTCGGGTGAAATTCGCACTTTTTTTGCATTTTTCGTAATTTTACCTATTGCTCATTTCTTTACCAGTATATGTGTGTGCGGCACAGCATAGAACCAAAGGGGCTTCCATGCCGTGCCGCAGAATTTATTTTATCTCCGCCAGCACCCCGCCCTGCTCCCAGCGCAGGCGTATGCTTTTTCCATGGGACGATACCATTGCTGCCGCCACCGCGCCGCCTAGCTCCCGTTCCAGCAGCCTCCGGAAGGAACGCACCCCATAGCCATCCACAGGCCAACGCTCCAGTAAATGTGTCTGAACCTCATGTTCAACAGTTACATGGCAGCCAAGCAGTTCCAGTTTCTCCCGGAACTCTGAAAAGAGCTTTTCCGCCACCGCGTTTTTTGCAGCCGTGTCCAGCGGAAAAAAAGGAACAATGGCGTCCACTCGTCCCAGCAATTCCGGTGAAAAACAGGACTCCAGTTCTCGGCGCAGCACTCCCTCCGCATCTCTCGGCTGCACCTGAAACCCCATGGTGCTTCCCTTCCCCTGAATAGCCTGCCCGCCCAGATTGCTGGTCAACACCACCACCGTATTTCGGAAATCCACGGTTTCCCCCTCGGCATCCGCAAGCTGCCCTTCTTCCATGATTTGAAGCAGCAGCCCCCAGACATCCGGGTGCGCCTTTTCCACCTCATCAAACAGCACAAGAGAGTAGGGCTGATTGCGAACCCGCTCCGTAAGGAGTCCCCCCTCTCCATATCCGGCATAGCCCGGCGGGGCACCGATTAGAGTTGCCGTTCCGTTTTTTTCGCTCAGTTCCGTCATGTCCAGCCGTAGCATAGACTCTTTTCTGCCAAACAGCAGCCGTGCCATAGCACGGCACATCTCTGTTTTTCCAACGCCGGTGGGGCCGGTAAATAAGAAGCAGCCCCTTGGGCGCTGCGGCTCTCCCAGCCCCATTCTGCTGCGCAGCAGCACTCCCGCAATTGTTTCCGCAGCCTTGGGCTGCCCCAAAACCTGCGTATTGAGCCGATGCTCCAGCTCCAGCAGCGTTCCATCCGCCTGCGCAAGAATTTCAGACTGGGGAATGCCGGTGCGATGCGCTACCACCTGCGCCACATGCCGCCGCTCCACCAGCGGCGCACCTCGTTTTTTCCGCCGCAGCTGTCCCAGCTGATCCCGAAGCTGCGCCGCCTTTTCATACTGTCGCTGCTCCACCGCCTGATTCATGCTTGTCTCCAGCTGTTGCTGCTGCCGCCGCTGCCGCCCAATGATGCCCTGTTCCTGTCCCAGATGTACCATCGCCGCCGCCTCGTCCATGAGATCCACCGCCTTATCCGGCCAGCACCGCTGGGGCAGAAAGCGCCCAGAGAGGGTCACTGCTGCCTCTATCGCTGCATCCGTATAACACACCCGATGGAAGTCCTGAAACTCTCTCTGGAGTCCCTTTAAAATCTGCAACGTCTCCGCCTGAGTCGGCTCTGGGATCTCCACCCGGGAAAAACGGCGGCTCAGCGCCGCATCCCGCTGGATATACTTCCGATATTCCTTTTCTGTGGTTGCACCAATTATCTGGATTTCCCCGCGTCCCAAAGCCGGCTTCATAATATTAGCAGCATCCACCGCCCCCTCCGCCGAACCGGCTCCCACAATGGTGTGCATCTCATCCACAAACAGAATGACATTTCCTGCTCTGGTAACCTCCTCCAGAATATCCCTCAGCCGTTCTTCAAACTCTCCGCGGTATTTCGTTCCAGCCACCAGCGATGACATATACAGTGCCACCAGTCGCTTCTCTCGCAGCTGCTCCGGCACCCTCCCCTGCACGATCTCCTGAGCCAGCTTTTCCGCCAGGGCCGTTTTTCCTACCCCCGGCCTTCCCACCAAAGCAGGATTGTTTTTGGTCTTTCGGCAGAGAATTTGAATCATCTGCTCCATCTGCTGCTCCCGTCCGATCACCGGCATACATTCTCCATTTGACACCTTTTGCGTGAGATCCTGACTAAACCGATCCAACAGCTTCGTTACCATACGGTTCCCCTCCACAATACTTTTTCGGCTCAGCTCCAGCGCACTGGTAAACAGCCTGTCATGATCCGCCTCCAGCTGCCGCAGTACCTGACCGCCCTGACTGCCGGTGACCCGCAGGATCCCCAGCAGCAGATGCACCGGCTCAATTTTTTTGCCGCCCAGCCGTCGCAGTTCAGAAGCCGACACCGCAATACACCGCCGTGCCTCGTCGCTTAGCCCCTGCTGCCCGCCGATGCCGGGCTGTCCCTGCCCCCAGACCGCTAAAAGCACCGAGACAATCGCATCTCCGCAGACGCCCTCCCGCTCCAGCAATGCGCCTGCGGCGGGATCATGGGCAATTCCGGCAAGCAGATGGCCGCTGTCCACATAGCTGTGACCCAGCAGCGCCGCAGTCGCCTCCGCCCACGCAAGCGTCTCCGTACCCGCCGAACTAAATATCTCTGCCCCCATGCGTTTCGCCTCCCCTGCCCCATCATCCTGTCCACTTTTCATTTCTTTCAAACATTTGGCACACCCATTTCAAAAAATCACACGAGAAAAGATTTGCTTTTTCCGAAATCCGTGTTACAATGAAGAAAATCGGACGAAGTCCTAAAATGGAGGTGTACCAGATGGCATATCAGATCAATGGTGACTGCATTTCCTGCGGTCTTTGCGCCAGCAACTGTCCTGTTGAGGCAATTGCTGCCGGCGATGAGCATTACGAAATCAACGCCGACGCCTGCATCGACTGCGGCACCTGCGCCGACAACTGTCCTGTAGAAGCAATCGCTCAGGCCTGATGTACGTAACCACAAATGGGCGCCGCTTTCATGGTGGCGCCCATTTCCTATCCATACACCTCGAAAGGAGCTCAACATGGCAGAAACACTGTGGGACGGCGGCCCTATGCTGCATCAAGCATCTGGAGTTTTCCCCATGGGAACCGACTCCATTTTGCTCGCCAGCTTTGCCCGCCCCGGCAGGCGTGCCAAGATTCTCGACCTTGGCACCGGCTCCGGCATTCTTCCGGTACTGCTGCTGAGCCGCCAATCGGAAGCGCAGGCCACCGCTGTGGAGCTTTCCCCTGTTGCCTGCCAACTGGCGGAAAAGAATCTCCGCTGCAATGGTCTGGACGGACGCTCCGCTGTGCTGGAGGGCGATCTTCGGCAATTCCGCTCCCTGCTCCCCGCTGGAGGCTTTGATCTCACTGTGTCCAATCCCCCCTATTTTCCCGCAGGAACAGGCTACGATGCCGCAGCCGGGCTAAAAAATGCCCGCGGTGACGGCACCTGTACGCTGGAGGAGCTATGCGCCGCAGCCGCATGGGCCACCCGATGGGGTGGACAGTTCTGTCTGGTGTTCCGTCCAGAACGTCTGTGCGATCTGATCTGGTGTCTTCGGAAGTCCGGATTTGGGGTACAGAGGCCTTCTCAACCTCATCATGATACTTCTGCCCCAGTCAATTTGATTTTGGTGGAGGCTCGCCGGGGCGGCAGTCCCGGCCTTACATGGGAAAAGGATCTCTATCTCTATCGCACCGACGGACAGGAAAGCCCGACACTTCGCAAGATTTATCACAGAAGCTGATTTGAATCAAAAAGGAGAAAACTATGTCTGGTACGCTCATTTTAGTCCCCACCCCCATCGGCAATTTGGGAGATATCTCCCCCCGGATCCACGAGTCTCTGGAAACAGCGGATTTCATTGCCGCCGAGGACACCCGTGTTTCTATTAAGCTGCTCAATCATCTGGGGCTGAAAAAGCAGTTGGTCAGTTACCACGAGCATAATAAGCAGGAAAGCGGCCCGCACATTCTCGCCCGGCTTTTGGCTGGGGAAACCTGTGCGCTGGTCACCGATGCGGGAACTCCGGCAATTTCCGATCCCGGTGAGGATCTGGTGCGTCTGTGCCATGATAATGGCGTGACCATTCGTTCCATCCCCGGCCCCTGCGCCGCCATTACCGCGCTGGCCATGTCGGGGCTGCCCACCGGTCGTTTTACCTTTGAGGGCTTTCTCTCGGTCAATAAGCGCTCCCGCCGGGAGCATCTCCAGTCCCTTCTGGAGGAAACGCGCACGATGATCTTCTATGAAGCTCCACACAAACTGCTCATCACGCTGATGGATCTCGCAGAGGCCTTTGGCTCAGATCGCCCCATCTGCCTCTGCCGGGAGCTGACCAAGCTCCATGAGGAGGCCATCCGCACCACACTGGGACAGGCGCTTTCCTACTATCAGGAGAACAGCCCCCGAGGGGAATACGTACTGGTCCTTCAGGGTGCAGCGCCCCGTGTGCAGGAGGCCCCCTCTGTGGAAGTCTGTCTGGAGGAAATCGCCGCTCTGCGCAGCAGCGGGCTTTCCCTCAAGGACGCAGTCAAGCAGGTCAGCAAAAAAAGCGGTGTCCCCAGGAATACCCTGTACGACGCCGCTGTGCAGTCACAAAACAACCAGTAATCGAATAGGCGGTAAAATCCCCCTTTGCCAGTGTGGCAAGGGGGATTTTCTTTTAGATCTTCTTCATCTCATCCAAACAGGTTCTGCAAATATTGCGCCCCTTGTAGTTGATGACGTCCTTTGCATCGCCGCAGAAGATGCAGGCAGGCTCGTACTTCTTGAGAATAATCGTGGAGCCTTCCACATAAATTTCCAGAGAATCCCGTTCTGCAATCTCCAGAGTGCGCCGAAGCTCGATGGGCAGAACAATACGTCCCAGCTCATCTACTTTTCTTACAATACCGGTTGATTTCATGATAATATGTCTCCTTTTCCATAACCATGAGCCTATCGCTCTAGGGATATTATAGGAATCAACCGTTTTTTTGTCAATACTTTCTACAAAAATTCACACTTTTTTTGCTTTTTTATCAAAAGGTCACCCAGTTATATCCGAATTTGTCATCAAAATCTCATTTTCTGTGAAATGGAGGAAGCACATTATGATCTCCGTTCTCTGGGCTGTCATGGTTATATTCGCTCTCATCTGTGGCGGCATTTCCGGCCGCCTTGATGCGGTTTCCGCCGGAGTCTCCGCCGGTGCATCCACCGCAGTGAGGACCGCACTGACCATTGCCGGCCCGCTGTGTCTCTGGTGCGGTGTAGGCGAGCTGATGGATAGAAGCGGCCTTCGTAATCTGCTGGGGCAATTGCTGCGTCCGCTGCTTGGACGGCTGTTTCCGTCGCTTCGGCAGGACAAGCAGGGCTTTTCCGCGCTGTGTGCCAACGTTACGGCGAATCTCCTCGGGCTGGGCAACGCCGCCACCCCTATGGGCATCGATGCCTGCCGCGCCATGGGGAACGGAACAAGTACCCCCACAAAGGAGCAGTGCCGTCTGATCGTCATGAACACCGCCTCCATTCAGCTGCTGCCCACCACCGTTGCCGCCGTGCGTGCGGGGCTGGGCGCCGCCACACCTCTGGACATTCTTCCAGCTGTTCTTCTGACCTCGCTGTGTTCTGTCGCCGCCGGGCTGATTTCCTGCCTTCTGCTGGAGAAATGGCTATGACCGTTCTGGGTGATCTGCTGATTCCCTGCATTCTGGTGCTGTGCGCCTGTGCGGGACTTCGGAAAGGAGAAAACATCTATGCCGCCCTGACCGACGGTGCCGCTCACGGGCTTACGCTGCTGCGCACCATTGTCCCGTCTCTCATCATTCTTCTCAGTGGCATTGAAATGCTCCAAGCCAGTGGGGGGCTGGAGCTTCTCACCAGTCTTCTCACTCCGTTCTGCCGTTGGATAGGACTTCCGCCGGAAACGCTCTCTTTGGCGCTTGTACGCCCTTTCAGCGGCAGTGCGGCTCTTGCCATTGGCGCTGAACTGATGGGGCGCTACGGGGTGGATTCCCGAATCGGGCGAACCGCTGCAGTGATGCTCGGCTCCACAGAAACCACCTTTTACACCATCACTGTCTATTTCGGCGCTGCAAAGCTCCGGCGCACCCGCTATGCCATTCCCGCCGCACTGATTGCTGATCTCACAGGCTTTCTCTGTGCCGGTCTGTTCACCCGGCTCTTTTTTCCCTGAGGGGAAAAAGAAGCCCCGGCGCACCGCCAAGGCCCCCTTGTTCCACAGGATATTACTGCGGCAGCGTCTGTTCCAGCTGTCGAACGTCGATGATAAAGGAATTGAGTCCTTTTACGTCCTCTTCAATTTCAATGCCATAGGAGATTTCCAGATGTCCGCCTTCGGGACCAAGCTCATTTTTGAGCCGCCGTGCTTTCACTCCAATGGTCAGCGCTCCAAAGCCGACATTGTAAAGGGAAACGTTCTTGATTCCCTTTTCAAACACCATTTTAGACTCCACCGCGCCGGTACGAACCAACTCCACCCGTTCGCCCTGTACGGCAAATGTAGTAGTAGTTCCCTCCATGCCGGTCACCTCTGACTCCTCATAGCTAAGGAAAACGGTGTCCCCCTCTGTTCTCATGGTTCCCTCGGTAACCACCTGAACAGTCTGGGATTCCTCCCCAATGAACCTCTGAGTTCCCTCCACCGAGATGATAACGGATTGTATCATAGCTTAGTACCTTTCAATGTCAATTTTTCCAACCAGCTCGTCCACCGGCTTTTCCAAAAAGGCCGAAGCCATCTTGGAAAACCCCTCAGTGGTATCGCTGACATAGTATTTGCACGTTCCCTGTTCCGTTCGCCCGGAGAGCATATCTGCCCGTTTAAGCGTCTCCGCCAACTGGCAGGCTGCCTCCTTTCCGGAATTGATAAGGGTGACCTCCGCCCCCATAAAAGCCGAGATCACATCCCACAACAGCGGATAATGGGTGCAGCCCAGTACCAGCGTATCACAGCCCCAGTCCTTCAGCGGCTGCAAATACTCCGCCACCACCTGCTCTACCACCAGATCACCGGGCTTTGTGCGAAAATTCTCTACCAGCGGCACCAGCAGCGGGCATGCAATGCTCCGCACCTGTGCTCTGGGGTTTTCCTCCCGAATAATGCCGTCATACCCCCGTCCCCGGATGGTTGCATTGGTACCGATGACACCGATGCGGTTGTTTCGGGTCACCATTGCAGCCTTTTTTGCGGTTGGACGGATGGCGCCGCAGATGGGCAGGTCATATTCGCGCTGCACCTGTGCGCCCGCCGCAGTATCCGCAGTATTGCAGGCAATCACAATGGCCTTGATGTCAAACTGTAAGAGGAAGTTGATGTCCTGCCGGGTATATTTCAGCACTGTTTCCGGAGAACGTCCGCCATAGGGTACCCGGCTGGTATCTCCAAAGTAGATGATATCCTCTCCGGGAAGTTGATCCATCAGCTGCCGTACTGCGGTCAAGCCGCCCAGGCCGGAATCGAATACGCCAATCGGACGCTTATCCATGGTGCGCCTCCAATGCCAGAGAGATCAACTCATCCACCAGCTTATCATTGGGAACCCCGGCAGCCTCAAACAGCTTGGGATACATGGAAATGGAGGTGAAGCCCGGAAGGGTATTGATCTCATTGAACACCACTTCATTCCCCTCGTAGGTCAGGAAAAAGTCCACGCGGCTCATTCCCTTACAGCCCAGCGCCTCATAGACCGTCACCGCCGCACTGCGCAGCCGCTCCGCGGCATCCGCATCAATGTCCGCAGGGATCTCCGTCCGGGACTCAGTGGAAATGTACTTCGCCTCATAGTCATAGAACTCCGCACCGGCAATGATCTCGCCTACCACAGAGGCAACAGGCTTTTCATTGCCCAGTACGGCAACCTCCACCTCGTGTCCGGAAATAAATTCTTCCACCAGCACCTTATCGTCATACTCTGCGGCCTTTTTCAGCGCCGCCTTCAGCTCCTCGGTATTCTTTACCTTGGAAACGCCCACAGAGGAGCCGGTACCGGAAGGCTTTACAAACAACGGGTACTCGCCGCCGGACTCGATGTCCCGCACTAAACGTCCCAAGTCTCCCTGAATACTCTGCCGGCGTGCCAGATACCAGTTGGCCTGACGCACCCCGGTCTCCGCCACCATAAGCTTTGTGATCGTCTTATCCATGCAGGAGGCCGATGCAGAAACGCCGGGGCCGACACATGGGATACCCGCCACCTGCATCAGGCCCTGAATGGAGCCATCCTCGCCATTTTCCCCATGGAGCACCGGGAAACAGCAGCCAATGGGAACGATTTCAACCCCGCTGGGCTTCATGAGCAGCAGTCCCTGACCACGTGAGGGAGACAACGCCGCATCGCAAACGCCTTCTGCCTCCTTCCAGTGATTTTCCCGGATAGCAGCATAGTCCTGAGCAGGATAGTATTTCCACTGCCCCTCCTTGGTGATGCCTACAGGATATACGTTATATTTTGAACGGTCAATATGTCCCAACACAAACTCCGCAGAACGCAGAGATACCTCATGTTCCGTAGAAACACCGCCGAGCAGAACCAATAAATTCATCATGACGTACACCTCATATACTTGACGATCTTTATATAATATGATAAAACGGGATATAAAACA
>CAJKSU010000052.1 GCA_905202605.1 uncultured Eubacteriales bacterium | reverse complement strand
TCATATTGCCGAAGCTGTCGTAGCCCATGGAATAGGTCTGCGTCCGCTTCGGGCCATTCGTAGCAGCAAAGCTGCTGCGCCGCAATGTGACCAGATTGCCGCAGGAATAAACATAGGCTGCTGAAACCACATTGGTTTGATAGTTTACACTGGGCCGGTCATTATTGCTGTTATAAGAGTGGCGGTTGACCACGCCGTTGGCATCCGTCTGTGTGCTTACCAGCCGCTGACTGTTGTAGGTATAGCTTGTTGTGCTTCCGTTGGCGTCCGTCTGGCTGAGCAGCTGAGAGCCGCCGTCAGAATACGCTGCCGAGGTGACGATTTTTCCAACCGCGGAGTTGCTGTCCGAGGACAGGGTGGTTCCGGTGCTGTTGCCGCTGGCATCATAGGTGATATCCATGGTAACGCCGTCATTTTTAATTTTGGTCACCAGATGGTTGGAGTTGTAGGTATACTTATAGGTTCCGCTGCTCTTGGTGTTGGACTCCGTCAGGTCGGTGGTTCCGGCGGCGTATTTGAACGACGCGGAGGAGTTGCCCGTGGCATTGACCGCGGTAACATTGCCATTGGAGTCATAGGTATAGGTCGTGCATGGCTCCTGCCGGAGAGAAAGGCTGTCGAACCATGCGCTGTTGATATTGTGGTCATAAGACGCGAACACGGTAATGCTCTGGATCGTCTTGCTCTGGTTTGCCTTTTTCGGTGCGATCACGCAGGAGGCATACTGCCAGCCGTTGTAATCGTCGTTAAAGGGCATATAGAAGTATTCCTTGGTGGAATCCGTGTAGGTGCATTTTGCGATCAGGCCAAAATAGCGGCTTGCCGTATTATTTTCGGCAGTAGAATCCGTCAGCTTGGAAGCGGTATCCGCCGTCGAGGTCGCGCAGGCCCATCCGGAGAGAAGATAGGTATCTGTCGCGGGGCCGCTGATGGGAACTGTCTGGGACGCGCGCTTCTCATAGCTGGGATTTGCATGCACCTCAATGAAGTCCGGGTGCAGCGCCTCTTTTGCTGTCATGTGGAATGGCCCCAGATTCCATTCCGCTCCGTTTTTCTCCATTTGGAAGCTACCGTTTTGCAGCAGATTCACATTGGACGGAACCGCTCCGGTTTCCAGCTGAAAATCGTCAAAATAGCCGTACAGATAGGCGTTTTCCTGAATTGCCGCCACCCGATATGTTCCATTCGCCGCAGGGGTATACGTGGCGTAGATCCGCTGCCAGCCGTTATCAATTTCCGCATTGGTAACGGCGGTGATCCGGTCACTGGCAGAAAGCGTTGTGCCGGAGCTGTTCAGGAAGGCCACATACAGACCGCCGCCGTCCACATATTCTGTGACATTTTTCGTATTCACATAGGCGGAGAAGGTATAGGTTACCCCCGCTTTCAGGTTGACCTCCTGATACATGCCCATGCGGCGTTTTCCGTCTGCATCCGCCGCGGCGGTTCCCTTCAGGTAGATTTTAATTGAGCCGTTGCCGGTGCGGGTCAGGGTTGTGGAATCACTGGATGTATTTTTTACCGCGGCGTTTTTGCCGGTGCCGGAGGCTTGTAGCAGCGCCCAGCTGTTCCCCGGCGCGGTCATTCCATCGTGGACCTCCAGCCCGCCCGCAGTCATCAAATTGATTCCTTCCTGACCGGATTGGGCATCCTTTTCCACACGGTTGTTGGTTTTACTGGTTCCGGAGGAGGCTGTGTAGGCCGCCGCCGTCACGCCCAAAATCTCTGTTTCATTCCAATTCAGGGTAGCGGCGTTGATGGTGCGCCCGGCGTAGTCAAAGGCATAGCGAGTCACAATATCATCCGTTGTATCATCATCTGGATAGAACTTATGGTCAGCACCATCATAGCGGTAGACCGCTTCCTGAACACCATTCTTGCTGCGTCTGATACTGGAGCCATACGTCTTCTCACCGCCCTGACTGGCTGCGGCATATTCCCGGATTCCAGTTACATCATTGCCGGAATAGGTATAGGCAATGCCGTACTTTCCCTCTCCGTCGTAGGCCTCCGATAGGCGTCCGTTATCATCATAGTTGTAACAGGCCGATGTTCCGTCCGGATGGGTAACCTTTGTTAAATATGCGCTGTTTTCAGTGAGATCGGAATATGCAAATTTCGTTGTACGACCCGCATAATCCGTAATCGAGGCAAGGTAATGGTTTTGGTCATAGGAAAGCGCACATATCCTGCTGCTCGAACCGCCACTGCTGACAGCATAAATTTCAGAGAGATAGCTGCCGTATGTACTTGGATACCATTCTGTACCTGTGGCTGAAAAGCTCTTCCCATTATAAACAAAGCATATTCGGTTTCCGCTGGCATCTTTTATGTACGTCAGATAATCATTGTAAAAATATCGGGTATTTCCGCTGGCATCCTTTAAGGTATACGTTCTAATGCTTCCACTGGTTCCTGGAGCGATCGTCAGATTTAGTCCATCTTCATCCTCGTATTTTCCACTGCCGGCAACATAGGTGAAGAAGTGCATCGTTCCGTCCCCATCACGATAGACCAAATATGTGGTGCCGCCGATTGTTGTTTTCCCTATGCTTTCCTGTGTGGAAAGCTGCCAACCGAACCCTGTACGCATATTGATATAGTCTGCCGCTGTAACGCCCAACAGCCAGCTGTCAGAGATATTTCCGCTGTGAAGATCGCTGTTATATACATGGCTGAGCGTAAAGGGCAAAGAAGTGCTGGAATATGAAAGATCATCCTTGACAATAGTCAATGAAGAAGAATAATCTCCCACATATCCGGTGCCTGCGCGAAGAATGTTCTGTTCTTCATAGGTGTAGTAGCTTTCAATGCCAGTGGTACTGCGGTAGATAACAGTCAGCGCTGCGTTCACTGAATAATCAAGATATATACGGTATGCAGTGCTCGGTCCCTGGTCAGACGTGACCGCTAAACCATTGTTTTCAGCAGTCCCCTCATACCACTGCTTTGCAGCACGTGTAATATCCCAAAAATGATCGTCTGCAATTTTTCCACCGTCTGCCACGTAGTAGTCGATTACTTCGCCATAAGCAGGTTTTGTGCTCCAAGTCAGCTCAGACGGCCATGTGCTTCCAGAACGTGAATCTGTAACCGGATGCATGGACAGCGTACTTTTTGCTGTCACATCCCCTCGTGGAATATAGTCCGCAACCGGAAGCTTAATCGAAACCTTCGTTACTGTGCTGCCAACTGGAATTTTCGGCAAGCTATTGATTTTAAAATACGCTTCCATATAGCCGTGCGTTCCGTGATATCCCGCAACCATCCACTTTTTGTGAACTGATTGCGACGGCGTATTGGTCGCAGCAGTACCGCCTACAATATTGGCTGAATTACTGTTACTTTCAATCGACGGGTCAATCGAAACCGGGTACACACGGGAGTCGTCATCCAGCCACGCTGAATCGGCTGTAATGGTTAACAGCCATACAGAAGCATCCTCCGTGAGAGCGTAAGTTACCTGGTCTGAGTATTCACCTGCGTCGTCCATCATAAAAGGCGCCGGGATGGTATACTCCGTCTCTCCCGCCTCATTCAGGAGCAGAATACTGCCGTCCTCCTGCAATTCCGGCGTCAGCCCCTCCATCGTCAAACGGAAGGTGTACACGTATCGGCTGTCATTTGCTGCGCCGTCCGTTTCCTCGCTCTGCGCAGCCGGGGCATTTAGAATAATGCTCTCCTTGACATTATAACTGTAGGTTTCATATTTCAGATCAACGCCAGGGTAAACCTCCCGGTAGATCACGGCGTTTTCCAGAGTTTCCGGCACAACGTCGGTTACTTCCCGCTTTGCTGGCGCTGCCTGTACCGCAGCCGCTCTTGCCGCGCCGGTGAGAATTTCCGCTTTCGCTTCCCGATTGAAGGTGGGCAGCGTATCTTCCGGTTCGGATTCTTCCTCGATGGTTTCCGGCTCTGTAGGATCTGCTGCATCCGCTTCATCCTCCGATGCTGCCGGAGACGGCGCAGGCTCCACCATTTCTTCCGGTGTGTCCGCTTCTGGCAGTTCCTCTGACGGCGTATCCTCATTGTCTCCTTCCGCAGGCGTTTTCTCTCCGTCCGCATCGTCGGATTCTCCCGCAAGCACAGTAGGTGCGTCCGCAGATTCCGCTTCGCTGGGAGTCTCTGTTTCTTCCGGTTCCGCTTCCTGCTCGTTTTCCGGCTGTTCCGACGACTCTGGCGTTTCCTCTGCATCTGTGATTTCCGGTGTTTCCGTTACTGCTGCGGGCGGCGGTTCTGCCGCATCCTGTCCGCCATCCCAAAGCGCCATGGTCAGGGACTGCTCCCCATCCGCAACGGACAGCACTGTTCCATCTGACAGAGTGGACGCAAACGACTGGACATGCTCGCCGTTGACAGACTGGTAGACCTCTGTGCCGTCATACAGCGCTACCCCAGTCAGGGTATTGTCAATGTCCTCCCATACCCCGTCCGCCTCATAATGTACCGGCACCTGAAACTGCGCCGCCAAAAAGCTCCCGTCGGTCAAACGGTAGTGCTTTTCATACTCGTCCCGTGCCTCCATCACTTCGCCGTCAATATAGGTATCCTGCGGTGAGACGTCGTCATCGTAGTCGGCCTCATCAGCAGTCTTCGTGGATTCCGTGCTCTCATCACGGTCCTCACGCACCGCAGGTGAGCTGACTGTGGAACTGTTGTCAGCTGCCAGCGCCTCGAATGGGGCCATTTGCAGGAGCAACGCCGCAGTCAGCAAGCAGCTGAGAAGGCGTTTCAATTTTGCTTTCATTTTCTACCTCCAATTTTCTATTTTGTATTTCTTTGCATTTTCACCTTCCTTCTGTTCAAATCTGATCCTATCAATTATGCCTTCGCACCAGTTCATCCTGTGGGCCGCAATAGGCTACATTAAGATAGTCCGATATGTTAATATTTTAGCACATTTAACTTGTGAATCATTTAATATGCAGTATAAGCAGCATTTTTGCAGTAAAAACACGAATAGCTTCGATGGCTTATACTACCATCGAAGCTATTCCAGCTCAAGGAGCCATAATACCGAAACATCAAAAATCTCAGCAAATGCCCGTATCTCATAATCCGCAACAAACCGCGTTCCTTTTTCAATTCGATTTACAGAATCACGAGCTAGGTTGACTCCCGCTAGTTGTAGGTGCTTTGCGAGGTTTGATTGCGACCAGTGCCGTTTAATCCGTAATTCCCGTATTCGCTCTCCACAGATATTCTTACGCCCATCATAATCGTATATCTTCACGCTATCCCTCCTCGTGTGCTAATGTTCTGCATTTTTCTTGACTTTAGCACAGTTTCGGAAAATAATAGTGTTAAAGATCAGCATTCTTGAAATTATGATTGACAAAGGAGATGGCTCGATATTATGTTAAAAAGGACTTCGTTTAAGGTGGTGCTGACTTATAATATGAATGTCGTAATTTGCGATGACCAACGGTTTTTCGTGAACCAACTTGAGGGAAAACTCAAGAACTATTCTTCTTTGAAAGATTTAAACCTAAGAGTACAGAAATGCTACTCAGCCCAAAGTTTGCTATCCATAAATTTATTCGGATGCGATGTCTTATTTTTAGATATTGACATGCCCGGCATAACTGGATTGGATGCAGCAAAGGAGCTGAGGAAACAATATCCCGACATGATTCTCGTATTCGTTACTAGCTGGATTCAATATGCCCCGGCGGGCTACCGGGTCAATGCATTTCGCTACCTACTCAAGGAACAGCTGGAAGTCGAGTTTGACGCTTGCATGGATGAAGTTACAGAGAAGCTCCACGAAAATGCGGAAGTTGTTACCATTTACGGGCGTGACCGCACCCTGGAGGTTCCCATCAAGAATATTCTGTATTTTGAAGGTACTCCACGGCGATATACGCTGCTCCATCTATATGATAATGCAACTTGCGTAGAATGCACTGGAAAGCTCTCGGACTATGATGCATTGCTTGCTTCAAAAGGATTCCTGCGGCTACAAAAAAGCTATCTGGCCAATATGGAGCACATCATTAAAATAAAAAACTACACTGCATTTCTTCGAAATGGAAAAGAATTAAAGGTGTCTGAACGGCAATATGCACAGGTCCGCAAGCAATTCTTGCTCTGGAAAGGACATATCTTATGAGTAACATCTTATTCTATTTACTCAATGTCCTGCTAAACTTCGTAGAGGTGTTCACATTATTCCAATTAGGAAACTGCTTCTTTACATATCAAGTTAGAAGGAAAGTACTTCCCCTTAATCTTTTTCTTATGACATTCACCTACATTGGGGCAATCTTGCTCGCAAATGGTAACCTCCTGCTTAAACTTGCGCTTCTCATTACAACAAACACCCTTTGGCTTCATTATCTATACAAAGCACATCCTATAAAATGTATTGCTGTTGTGGTTTTCGGCACCTCCCTCATGTTGTTGAGTGACAATCTCTTTTTGGTGGGCTTTTCCCTTCTGTTTGGTGCTAACACCTCCGTATACATGCAGGATCCATACAGCTACTACGGATTCTGCTTTGCCGCAAAAATCATTGAGCTGTTTTTCGTCTCCATTCTCAGAATGATTCTCCACGCTCGCACCACCTATACCGCTGCAACAAAGCAGGACTGGCTTCGAATTCTCACTTTTCCGCTCATGTCCACGATTATCGTGATTACCTTAACACAGATATCGTCAGTAGCACCAGAGGCCGCACCGCAAATTATGTTCTGTTCCCTTATCCTGCTTCTGGCCGATATGCTGACCATTGTTTTGCTCAATTTTTTGGATCAGCAGCAAAAAGCGCTGAGAGACTACTCGATTCTTCAGCATTCTCTCAAGCTGGAGCACGACAATGTGGAAGCCTGGAAGAACGCCTACTCTAGTCAGCGGAAGCAAACCCACGACTACCAGAATCAATTGCTCGCCATTCGCGGACTCGCGCAAAACGGGAATGGTAATTCGGAACTCATTGAATATGTCAGCCGTCTCTTACAGACAGATATGACTGATGCAATGCTGGTACAAACCGGGCGCAGTGTCGTGGATGTCATACTCAATCAAAAGCATGCCCTCGCCAAAAGCAAGGGAATTATGCTGACCGCGCAGCTGGATGATCTCCGGGAATTTGCGTTGCCGGATGAAGCCCTTGTTGTAGCGCTGTCTAACCTGATTGACAACGCCATTGAAGCCTGCGACAAGAACAAAGCACCGGAGCATAAAACCATCAAGCTACGGATGCAGGTAGAGCCGGAGGTCAACTTTCTGTTTATCGCAAACTACTCTGAGGAACCCGTAAAAATTGTGGGAAACCATATTCTCTCCACTAAACCAGATCGTTTTGCCCACGGCTACGGCACCAAAAACATTGCCGCAATCATGCAGCAGTACGGCGCAGAATATATCTGGGACTATCAAGCGGATACCCATTTATTCTGCTTCTCGGCACAGATTACCCCCACATAATCAGGATAACGCAGTAACGTTGCACGAATCATGCAGTTACTGCGTTATTCATGCTTTCACTGCAAATACACTGCATTCACTGCAATTCCCACACATTCACGATTTTATATGGTATAACTCAATCCGGTGATCGTCGTGCATAAAATAGCCATAGCAATTGCAGATATTAGTGTGGCACGCAACTGGATTCAGCCGCAAGATCGTCCTTGGTGTGCATACGCCGTAGAGCTTAAACTAATATCCTTGTTGTTCTTTCTCATTTTGTTTCCCGTTACCATACTCCTTAAAGTCGTTTGGGAAGCACTAATATTCTCAATGGTTTTTATTGTGCTTCGAAGCCGATTTGGTGGTTGGCACGCACCTTATGCTTGGCTTTGCCAGGTAATTAGTGTTGGATTAGTTTTGTTCACCACAATTTTCGTTGGTCCTGCCGCTCTGGAGCTACCGCATGCGCTGCTATGGGTCGCAGATGTGTTTTTACTGATACTCGCCTTTTTCCAAAAGCCAGTGTATCAGGAGCAAGTTCATTTTGATGTCAAAATACAGATTGCGAATAATAAGAAGAAAAATATGCTTTTGTTTACTATTTTCTTTCTACAAATAATTGTCAGCAGATTTTTCTATTCATTTTTCGTCTACAGTATGTTGGCGGTACTTGCAGATCTTATATCTGTGTACATAGAAATATTTCACCAAGCAATAACAGCGGAAGGATGATGTACAAATGAAGCCAATTGAAAAGCTCGGAAAAAAGGTAATTTCCAATCTGACAACACGCAGCCTGTATGGGTGGCCCCCTGAGTGTGGCGCTTTGATCTACCAGCCCAAGCGCCCCTGCCAGCATGAGCTTGTCTCTGTAGATGCTGACGAGAAAGCGAAAAAGACAAGCTCCACGATAAGATAATTTCATTCGCAAAAGATGATGCCGATATGTGCCTTTTGTGTCATATCGGCATCATTCTTTTTCTTGTATATACGTCTGAGTGCCCCCATTTATAGTGCCCTTTGCTCATATTTATATGGCTCCCCTATATCGCAAAATACCCCTAACTCCGTTCTCAGAAACCTACAAAAATCTGAGAACGGAGTTTTTTATTTGATGCAGGGACAACTCTATGATATCTATGGAAAATGGATCTTCGCCCGTGCGCTTCCCCATATAAGCGAATGACCTGGGCCAGAGATTGGAAAAAGCGTATTGTCTGGCGCTGCGTCTCCCAGCTGGAGTTCGGCACGAAATGCTGTCACGTTCCCCTCCGCTGGATGAAAGCAAGCTCTACAGCGCCATCCTCAACGCCATGAACGAGTATGCAGCCATCCGGCAGGAGGTCCCGATGGTGGAGGAAGCTAAGCAGGCGCTGACTGAGGCCGGTACAAAACTGCTGACGCTGAAGCGTCGTCTCGACGAAGTCAGCCACGAGTATTGCAATCTGCTAGACATGCTGTTGTCCTACATGGCCGACGCCGATCTGAACGCCAGGATGAAAACCCTGACAGATGAGAAAGCATTTTTCAAGGAGCAGATCTTAGAGGTCCAGCAGGAAGAAGTTGGTCTGGAAGAACAGTTCACCAAGCGCCAGCAGATATGGGACAGCCTGATTGAATGCAGCGAGGGCTACACAGAGTTTGACGATAAGTTCCGTCCGACAGATCATTCAGAAGATCACGGTAGAGGATGCAGAAACCATTTGCATCCACTTCCGGGATTCGGAGATGGTACTGGAACAGAAATTATAAGCAGAAATGGAGTAGGGGTATCCCAGTATGAGCTAACCTGGCAAGAATTCCTGTGACATATTTACTTCGAGATTAACCGATAACAATGTAAAATTCTCTGTTCAGCACAGTCAACAAACTAGCTATATTGCACATAAAGCGCATCTGTGATATAATAAAAATTAGATGATGTGATATCCGTTCGGAGGCAGCGCTATGACGAAGGAAGACATTAAAACTCGGTTAATTAACAATGATGCGCTTCCAATCGCAACCCGCCGGGCCGGGCTTTTTTGCGGTCTCTGAAAAAATAACAGCACAACGCTGATCATATAGATCATCTTTGAGACCCCTGTGTTCATCTTATCATCTGTCATAGCAAGTGCTTGGGCACTTCCACTTTAATTGGTAGCACCAATACAAAAGACGAGATTCGGAGCCCCAAGGGGCCCCGAATCTCGTCTTTTTGAGGTGCTTTTTTCAATGCTCCCGTCTGTTCTTAATTCTCTAGCGATAGGCTTTGTCCATAGAAAAGCCACGACCACTGACCTCACTTACCCGGCTTACTACCACGAAGCTTTCGGGATCAGTCTCGCGAATCAGTTTTTCCAGTCTTGGCAGTTCCCGATTGGAAATGACACTGAAGACCAATTCTGTATCATTCTTCAGATATCCGCCCTGCGCATGGATAATGGTAACGCCTCGATCTAATTCCGACAGAATTCTTTCTCGGATCTCGTCTGCCTTCAGGCTGACCACCTTCACTTCTGTTTTAGAGGTACCTGACAGAATCAGTCGATCCAACACCACCGTATAGATCAGCACCAGCGCAATGCCATACAGTGCCATATCCATGCTGTTATAGGGGATCTGCACCAGCAGAATGCAGAAGTCAAATACATAGAGGGATACGGAAACAGGGATTTTCAAATACCGCTCCAGAATCAGTGGTGGAATATCCATTCCTCCGCTGGAAGCGCCAGCACGGATGATAATGCTAAGAGAAAGTCCAATTCCAAGCCCGGAAAACAGCACATTCAGAAATACATCCTGTGTCAGCACCATATCTCCCAACAGCCGTTCCAGCACCCGCAGAGAAAGCGGATAGGCAAAGGTACTGATTACCGTTGTAATGGCAAACTGCTTTCCCAGCAGCAGCAACCCCAGCAAAAGCATCGCAATGCCAAAAATCAATACGGTCAGGGAAACGGAAATTCCCCAATAGTGATTCATGGCCAGCGCAATTCCTGTAGTTCCGCCGGTGATCAGTCCAGATGGGATCAGAAAAAGTCTTGCAGTCAGCGCATAAAGCACATTTCCGACAATCACACATATACCAGAGGCGCATGCGTGAATTATTTTGTTTCCATTGTGCACACAAAAGCGCTCCTTATGTGATTATTTTTCATTTTCCAACGGAACCTTGATATATCCCCGCAGATCTTTAATCAGTGCCTCCGGCATCTGCCCCCCATTGGCCGCTGTACCAATCTTTCCGGCACCCTCAGCAGTACCCACCATCAGCCCAATGGCGCCCCGATAAGCGCCGGAGCCTCCCACAATCACGTTGACCAGTACATCCCGGCGCTCACCTTCCTGATCCATCGGCAGTTCAATGGACCCCTTACCGCGGACCGCAAAAATGCCATCCCATGCGTAAATATCGCCGTCCTCCATATGGTAGACACAAAACAGAGAGGTATCATAAGTTTTCTGCCAATACTCACTGAAATAGTTCTCCAGCGGATATTCCTTTGCCTCATCGAACCCGGTGCCGCAGTAATAGCGGCTGGGTCCAAAGGGGTGAAACCAGCCCACACCGCCGTGCTGTGTGTTACCACTGGTCCAGGTTTCGGTCTGGGCATAGCCCGCCTGATATTTCATCTGCACTTCATAGCAGCGGTATTTATTTTCGCTTCCCCATGTTGCCATTGATAAGACTCCTTTCAAAATGTTCCAAGATTGTGGCAGGCCACAAAATGATTGGGCGAGACCTCCTTCAGCTCCGGCTGCACCTTCGTACATGCCTCTGTGGCATGGGGACACCGATCCGCAAACCGGCAGCCGGGCTTTGGATTCACCGGTGAGGTGATCTCTCCCTGAAGGATCACCTGTGCGGCAGGCTGATCGATCACCGGCAGAGGAATAGCAGAGAGCAGTCCCTGTGTATAGGGATGCATTGGATGCTCAAACAGCTCCTCAGCGCTGCTTTTTTCCACCACGGTACCTACATACATCACCATAATATCATCAGAAATGTAGCGGACCACAGAGAGGTCATGGGTAATAAACATATAGGCCAGTCCATTTTGCTCCTGCAGATCCTGCAATAGATTCAGAATCTGTGCCTGAATGGAAACGTCCAGTGCCGATACCGGCTCATCACAGACAATAAACTGTGGATTCATGGCCAATGCCCGGGCAATTCCAATCCTCTGGCGGCGTCCGCCGTCCAGCTCATGGGGATAGGCATAGGCCAGCCGATGGGCCAGACCGACTGTATCCATCAGCGTCAGCACCCGCTGGCGAAGCTCCTCGTGGTTTTTACAGGCCTTGTAAACTCTCAGTGGCTCCGCAATCAAATCAAAGACGCAGAAACGGGGATTCAGTGACGAGTAAGGATCCTGAAATACCAGCTGCATATCCCGATACAGATGCTTTTGCTCCCGGCTGGAAAGGCCCACGATGCTCTTTCCATGGAACAGAATCTCACCCTCTGTAGCAGGCGCCAAACCGAGGATGGTGCGGCCTAGAGTGGATTTTCCACAGCCGGATTCTCCTACCACGCCCAGTGTCTTTCCGGCATTGATGGTAAAGGAGACATCATCTACCGCATGAAGCATGCCGCCTGGGGTCTTAAAATACTTTTTCAGGTGCTGGACTTCCAGCAGATGTGCAGATTCACTCATGCCTTTGCCCCCTTTTCATTTCCGATGCCCGGTGTATGACACTTTACAAAGTGTCCGGGAGATACTTCCACAGGCGCCGGCACCGCACTCCGACATGTCTCTGTTGCATAGGGACATCTGGTGTGGAATTTACAGCCCTCAGGCAGATTCATGGGATCCGGCATCAGACCCGCAATGGGCTGGAGCCGCCGCGCCGCATTGACCGAAGGCAGGGATCGGAACAGTCCATTGGTATAAGGATGCTGAGGGGAAAGGAAGATATCCCGAAGAGTACCGGATTCCACAATTTCACCAGCATACATAATTGCAACCTTGTTGCATACCTGCGCCACAACGCCAAGGTCATGGGTAATAAGAATCATCGTTGTATGGAACTGCTCTTTAAGCTGTGCCATCATATGGAGCACCTGCGCCTGAATGGTAACATCCAGCGCCGTGGTAGGTTCATCCGCGATCAGCAACTGGGGATTACAGGCCAGCGCAATAGCGATCACAACACGCTGCTTCATTCCGCCGGAGAACTGATGAGGATAATCGCTGCCCCGGGAAGCGGGGATACCCACTGTTTCCAGCATTTTCAATGCCCGGGTCAGCGCCTCTTTCTTTGAGCACTTTGCGTGGAGCCGAATGACCTCTGCAATCTGATCGTCCACACGGAGCACCGGATTCAGTGCTGTCATGGGGTCCTGGAAGATCATTGCGATCTGCTCCCCACGGATCTTTCGCATTTCCGCTTCCGAAGTCTCCAGCAGATTTTTTCCTTGGAACAGGATCTCGCCGCCTACATACTTTCCAGGGGGATCTGAGATCAGCCGCATAATTCCAAGGGCCGTTGTCGTCTTTCCGGCTCCGGTTTCTCCCACCAGTCCCAGCGTATCCCCCTCTTCCAGCGAAAGATTGACCTTGTTGACTGCTTTTGCGCAACCATCATCCGTCTGGAATTGTATCTCCAAGTCCTTGATATCAAGAATACTCATTGTGCTGCCCCTCCTTTAGCGCTTCAGCCGGGGATCCAGAGCATCCCGGAGACCATCACCACACAGATTAAATCCAAACAGCGTAATAATAATTGCAATGCCCGGGAACACCACCATGGGCCAGAACTGCATAATATACTGGCGTCCAACGGAGAGCATGGAACCCCATTCCGGCGTTGGCGGCCGAACACCCAGACCAATAAAGCTCAGTCCAGAAATCGAGAGAATGCAGTCTCCCAGCTTCAGAGTGGAATCTACAATAATGGGCGATATGGTATTGGGTACAATATGCCGCAGCATAATACGGAGATTTCCCGCGCCGGAGAGTCGGGCCGCCTCTACATATTCCTGCCCGCGTATGGACATGACCTGTGCCCGCATAATACGGGCATAGCTTGGAATATAGCCGATTGCCAACGCAATGGCCGTCTTTCCTACACCGGTGCCCAGTGCCGCTGAAATACATATTGCCAGCAGAAAAGGGGGAACCGCCTGAAGAATATCCACCAGGCGCATGATAATACTGTCAGACTTTCCGCTGAAATAACCTGCCGCAACGCCCAGCATGCCTCCAACGATCAGCGAGCTGATGATTGCCATCACCGCAACCAGCAGTGAGATCCGTCCGCCGAAGATGATACGGCTCAGCAGGTCGCGGCCATATTCATCCGTGCCCAGCAGATGCTCTTTTGAGGGGTAGGCAAATACATTGTCATAGTCCTGTGCCGCATAGTCATAGGGTGCGATCAACGGTGCGAAAACAGCGCTGAATACCAGCAGGATCACAAGGATCATACCGAATACCGCCAGCTTGTTCCGGAACAGCCGCTTCATAATATCGCCCAACTGGCTGTGCTTCTTTTCCAGATCGGTGGTCTTATCTTTTTTCACGACTGCACCTCCGCTTCTGCATGCTTTTTGCGGTTCTTTTTCTTTCCACTGGTGTACATAGACATGATTCTGGGATCTACGAAGCCATAGATCACATCTACTACCAGATTAATGAGACAAATCAGAATGGACAGCACCAGCACACAGCCCTGAATAATGGGATAATCCTGATTGCTGACCGCTGTCGTAACCAGTGAACCAATGCCGGGAATTGAGAAGATGCTCTCAATAACAACGGAACCAGCCACAGTTCCGCCCAGCATGATCCCTACAAAGGTAATGATGGGAAGCAGCGCATTGCGGAGCGCATGCTTAAAGATGACTACTTTTTCTGACAGTCCCTTGGAGCGTGCCGTGCGAATATAGTCCTGCCGAACCACATCCAGCATGGTAGAGCGGGTAAACCGCAGCACCGATGCCACAGGGGGCAAACCAATGGTAATCGCCGGAAGGACCCAGTATTTCGCACTGGCCGCCGCAATAGATGGCATGGAAGCCGGCAGCCACTGGAGCTGCAGGGCAAAAATGATGATTAACATCAAGCCCAGCCAGAAGCTCGGCATGGACGCCATGATCAGGGATAGAACAGTAGCAATATAGTCTCCGATGGAATACTGCTTTACTGCTGCCAGTATTCCCAATGGAACACCCAGCACCACCGTGATCACGATGCCCGTAAGCCCCAGCCGCAACGTGACAGGAAGCCGCTCGAGAATTTCCGTGTTTACAGAACGGTTGCTTTTATAAGATGTCCCCAGATCAAACCGGGTCACAACGCCCACCACATAGTCGGCAAACTGTACCAGAAATGGACGGTCTAATCCCAATTCTTCCTTTTTTGCTTCATACTGCTCTTCTGTATAGCGGTTTCCCAGTGCAGCCATAGCAGGATCGCCAGGCGCCATACGCATCACAGAAAATACGATCAGCAGGACGCCCAAAACTACAGGTATGATTGCCAGTAGCCGCTTCAGAATGAATCTGAGCATATGCTTTTTCCTCCTTTTGTGCAGAAACCTGCCCATTTGAATCAATATGGCGGACAAGTGTCCGCCATATCGACAAAACATCTGAAACTCAGCTATTGAAGGTCACATAGCGCAGATCCGGGCAGGTGGCATCAAATGCATAGTAAGAATCTGCGTTGATCCGCTCACTGAGGCCGGTAGCAACCATCTTTTCAGCCACAGGGATCCAGCGATAGAGGTTATACAGATAATCCTGTACCTCG
>CAJKSU010000051.1 GCA_905202605.1 uncultured Eubacteriales bacterium | reverse complement strand
CATCTCTTTCAATCCTTCTACCAAAGAAGGGCAACGGTCGAGCACAGCAGCTACGAGAGGTCTACACCAAGTTTGGCTTCGACTATTTCATGGAGCTGTCCACCCGCCCTGAGGATTCCATGGGCTCCGATGAGGACTGGGAGGCTGCGACCAATGGCCTGAAGGATGCACTGGAGAGCCTTGGTCTTGACTATATCATCAACGAGGGTGACGGCGCATTCTACGGCCCGAAGATCGACTTCCATCTGCGGGACAGTCTGGGGCGTACCTGGCAGTGCGGCACCATTCAGCTGGACTTCCAAATGCCTCTGAACTTCCAGCTGGAGTACACCGCCGAGGATGGCAGCAAGCAGCGCCCCATTATGATCCATCGCGTCTGCTTCGGCTCCATCGAACGCTTCATCGGAATTCTCACCGAGCATTATGCCGGCAAGTTCCCGGTATGGCTGGCGCCCACGCAGGTCAAGGTTCTTCCGGTTTCCGAAAAGAGCATGGAGTACTCCAAGAAGGTGTACGATGCCATCCGTCTCAGCGGTATCCGCACCGAGCTGGATGAGCGCAATGAGAAGATCGGCTACAAGATTCGTGAAGCACAGCAGGTAGAGCGCGTTCCCTACATGCTGGTCATTGGTGCCAACGAGGCGGATTCCGGAACCGTTACCGTCCGGAACCGTGACACCGGCGAAAGCACTACCATGGGTCTTGATGAGTTCATCGCTAAGGTTCAGCAGGAAACGAAGGATCGCGTATAAGACACCAGATCACGTAAAAGTCCCGGACAGGGTTTCTGTCCGGGACTTTTTTACATTCTATTGAGTTTGCGCCGCTTCCCCTTTATTTGTCCTGCTTCTCCGTTATCTGAGCCGCCGCATCCTGCGTGGGCGTAGCCGCGCACAGCAGCACCGGGATCAGCCATGCGATATACCCCAGATATTCCACGACAGTGGCAGCGCTTCCGTCCACGACGCCGTCCGCCACTGCCATAGCAGAGAACATACAGGCTCCCATGGCGCACAGCAGCATCAGCCGCGGCCTTCCCTGTTCAAACAGAAATTCAGTGCTGAAATAAAAGCCCAGCACCACAAACAGCATGGCAAACAGCATCACGCAGTAGTCGAGGATCACCGGATCAACGCTCCAGCTTTTAAAGCTCAGGATCAGCTTGACCACCAGATAGACCTCCGGCAGCAGTTCCAGCGGCGGATAGGCCGCCCGGCTGTGACTGCGCATCCACGCCACCGCAAACAGGCACCCCCCGGCAAACAGGCTCATCAGGCACAGGATTGGGCTGGAAATCCCCGGCCCTGCCAGCAGCGCATCCGCAAAATTCAGAATGCCGGACAGCAGCACCAGCGCCGCCCCCAGATACCCCAGCACCGCCAGCCTGCGCCCAGTAAACATCACCGAATGCGCCCGGCTCCTACCCTGAGAGGTTCTTGCCAGCACTATAAACACCGCAAGACACAGCATGCACCACCCCGCCATGAGATAGGCGGACAAATGCCCCGTTCTGGGCAGCCCTTGGGCGTCAACCCCTGCGGTCAGATTCCAATACCGAAGTCCGCAGCCCCCAAGAGCCGCCAGCAGCAAAACAATCAAAGATACAGATTTTCGCTTCATGGATATACTCCCTTGTCTATCAGCTTTTGCGTTCATTATAGCAGTTCACGCAGTGCTTGGAAAGTGCAAAAGCACATTTTAATGTGGAAAACTGTGTGGAATAAGTGTATAACCCGCTGTTTTCCTGTGGAAAACTCGATTTTCCTCCGATTCGGCACAAAATAATCAGGAGCGCACCGCAGCTTTTCTGCCAGCACGCTCCCGATTGATTCAGCCATAAATATGGTGCAGTTTTTCTGCAATGGCATCCAGAAATGCCGAGGATGACACTTTTCTGGGTGTCCCTTTTTCCCAGAGCTGGCACAGATCGCCGGTCATGGTTCCCTCCCGGATCACATTCAGGCTGGCCTGCTCCAAATCATCCGCAAAGTTCTGGAGCGCAGGAAGGCCATCCTTCTCGCCCCGCTTCCGCAGCGCACCGCTCCATGCGAAAATCGTTGCTATGGGATTGGTGGAGGTTTCTTCTCCCTTGAGGTATTTATAATAGTGGCGGGTCACGGTTCCATGAGCCGCCTCATACTCATAGTTTCCCTCCGGGCTGACCAGTACGGAGGTCATCATGGCAAGCGAGCCGAAGGCCGTGGAAACCATGTCGCTCATCACATCGCCGTCATAGTTTTTCAGCGCCCAGATAAAGCCGCCCTGAGAGCGCATCACCCGTGCTACCGCATCGTCAATCAGCGTATAGAAATAGGTCAGTCCCTTTTCCTCAAACATCGGCTTATATTCCGTGTCGTAGAGGTGCTGAAAAATATCCCGGAATGTACCGTCGTACTGCTTGGCAATGGTATCCTTGCAGGAGAACCACAGATCCTGTTCCGTAGAAAGGGCATAGGCAAAGCAGCTCCGGGCGAAGGATTCAATGGAGCTATCCTTATTATACTGCCCCGTCACCACGCCGCTGCACTCAAAATCATAAATGGACTGGCGGGTTTCGCTTCCATTCTGATCCGTAAACACCAGCTCTGCCTTGCCCTGCGGCACGCGCATTTCCGTAGCCTTATACACGTCGCCATAGGCGTGACGGGCAATGGTAATGGGCTTTTTCCATGTCTTGACCACCGGAGAAATACCGTCTACCACAATGGGCGCACGAAATACCGTTCCGTCCAGCACCGCACGAATGGTACCGTTGGGGCTTTTCCACATCTCATGAAGATTGTATTCCGTCATCCGAGCCTTATTGGGGGTAATGGTGGCACACTTGACCGCAACGCCATATTTCTTACTGGCCTGTGCTGCATCCATGGTCACCTGATCGCCGGTTTCATCCCGATGCGGAAGGCCGAGATCATAGTATTCGGTTTTCAGCTCCACAAAGGGAAAAAGCAGCTTCTCCTTGATCTCCTTCCAGAGAATTCGGGTCATTTCATCGCCGTCCATTTCCACCAGCGGCGTTATCATCTTTATTTTCTCCATTGAGCGCATCCTCCAGAATTAAGATTTTTCATTTTGCTGCATGAATATTATAGCGGATTATCTCAGAGAAAAACAGGGGCTTTTCCGGGAAATACATAAAACTTCTGCATGAAATTCCGGCGGATTCCGAATAAAAAGGACCACCCCGAAGGGTGATCCTTTTTCTCAAAGCTTAGCGCTCGCCAGCCTGATACTCATCGTAAGCGTTCTGGTAAACGTCGATGATTTCGGGCAGACCCATGGAGTTACAGGTATCGACGAACTCATTCCATGTGTCGTCGTTCAGCTCAACGGAGCCGTCCAGGAACTTCAGGCACTGCTCAGCAGCGTAGGTCAGGAAGTCGGACTCATAGTTGGCAATCTCCAGAGACTCGTCGGTGGTGAAGGTGTTCTTCACAGCAGAGGGGAAGTTGCGGTCGTCAGTGGAACCATCGATGGTCCACAGCTCAACTGCATCCAGACCGGTCTGGGGGAAGGTAGCCAGCAGCATGTCGTTGTCCACGTAGAAGGAAGCGAAGCGGATCATGGTGAACAGCTGCTGTGCCATCTCGGCGTTGGGAGCATTGCGGCCAGTCACGGTTACGGGCTGATCCCAGTCGAATACGGGGGTATCGCCGTCCATATGATAGCTCTCGCCCTCAGTACCATAGTTGCCAAGGTAGTAGCCGTCAGTGGTCCAGAAGTAGTTCTCCCACTGGCAAACCAGCTCGGGGTTCTTGCAGTTGGCGGACAGGGAGAAGCCTGCGGCGGTCGTAACCAGAGCAGCTTCGTCGTTCCAGACGTACTGTGCGGTGGGATCCTGCGCAACACGGGGGATTGCGGTGATCTCCAGCTCGGGATAATTCGCACCATAGAAATCAATAATCTCGCTGATCTTGTCGGCGTTGGACTGCCATACACCGATGGCACCGGAAGCCTGCAAGCTGTTTCTAACACCCTGGTCATTATCCAGAGACAGGAAGTCCTTGGCCATGATGCCCTCGTCCATCATCTGGAGTACCCACTCCAGATACTCACGGTAGCCATCGGTGGTCCAGCCGGACATTACCTCGCCGCCCTTGCGGAAGATGGCGGAGGTGACGGAGGTCATGAAGCCGTCGCCCTTCAGAACAGGGAGCTCGGTATCGAATGCAGCCTCAAGAGTGCCCACGGTGCCGTCATACATATAAAGGGTGTTGGAGCAATTGTAAGCATCATGAATGGTACGCAGGTAGTCGGTGAACTCGTCCAGGCCAATGACATCGCCGGAGAACTCAACGCCCTGCGCCTTGATCCAGTCGGCACGGGAAACCAGACCGTTGCCGGAATAGGTGCCGTCCTTGATCTGGTAGAAGGCAAGGGTCATATCCTCGGTGAGGGTAGCCTTTACGGTCTTCTCGTCCAGGCAGTCACGAACTGCCAGATAGTTGGGCATGTTGTCATCCATGTACTCGTTGATGTCAACAATGACGCCGTCCTCATAGGCCTTGGACAGACCGCCGGTGTAGTACTCCATAACGGGCAGCAGGTCGGGATAATCGCCGCCTGCAACCATTACGTTGAACAGTTCGTTCGCAGACTGAGAGCTGACCTCGGTGAACTCCAGCTTTACACCGGTAGCCGCCTCAGCGGTTTTCAGTGCGTTGAAGCTGTAGTTGGAGTCCATGAAGTCCTGATAGCCGGGGATGTAGTACCACATGGAGATGGTGTTGTCACCCTCCAGAGGATAGGAGATATAGTCCTCAGCCATTGCCTCAAAGGGATCGCCTACGGTCTCAGCAGCGGTGGCGTTGCCTTCGTTGGTGGAGCCTTCCTCAGCGGAATCAGCTGCGGGAGCAGCAGGAGCGGAAGAAGGAGCAGCGGTATCTTCTTCAGTCTTGACGGACTCGGCAGGAGCAGCAGAGCTGGAAGCAGCACCGCCGCAGGCAGCCAGGCTCAGCACCATAACCATAGACAGAAGAAGTGCCATAAGTTTCTTCATTCGGGGTTACCTCTTTTCCTTAATAGCTTGGTAATATACCAGCTCTGTAAATATACGAAATGAAAATAATTCTGTCAACCGCTCTGCATAAATTGACAAATTTAAAACACAAAATAACAACAATTTGTGCTACCTTCTTTTTGCTCCTTCTCTCCAGACAGTTTGGAACCGACAAAATGGGGCACAAATAATGGGACAAAGTATACAAATAGTCCCCCGGAATCTTCTCCGGAGGACTATCAATCCTTGCGCACAAAAAATGAAACCTATTCGTCCAGATTTCCGTTCTGATGCTGCCGCAGCAGCACCTCCTCCCGGAGCAGACGACCCTGATCCAGGAGATCCCGTACCTCCACCAGATCATCAGAGGCCAGTGCCTCCCGGAATACCGTCAGGTTGTGGAGCAGCGTATCCAGCTCCCGCAGCAGCGGACGCTTGTTCATATGGAACAGCGATGTCCACATATCCGGATCCAGCTTTGCCACACGGGTCATATCCTGAAAGCTGCCCGCCGTAAAGCCCAGCGTCAGTGCCGAGGTGGGGCTTTTAATATAGGCTGAAGATACTACATGCGCCAGCTGGGAGGTATAAGAAATAATGGTGTCATGCCGCTTGGGATCAGTGACCTCGATACGGGTAAAGCCGATGGAACGCGCCAGCGTCTCCAGCGTCTTCTGTGCCTCTGGATCTGTCAGCTCCGTAGGCGTAATGATATAACTGGCATTCTTATACATATCCACATCAGAATTGGCAAAGCCCGCCGTTTCCTTGCCCGCCATAGGGTGTGTTCCCACATAGTGGATCCCGTGGTCGTGGTACAGCTGATCCACCGCCTCCACAATGGGCGCCTTTACGCCGCAGATATCCGCCACAATGGAACCCTGACGGAACTCCCCCACATGGGCAGTGAGATAGTCCAGCGTTGCCTGCGGGGGCAGCGCAATAAACGTCACGTCCGGTACGCTAAGATTCGTCAGTTCTTCGTCAATGGCTCCCACCGACAGGGCGAATTCTACGGTTTTATGATTCCGGGTGGTGCCAAGCACCGTATGGGGCGTGTAATGGTGAAAGGCACGGCAGAGCGATCCGCCGATGAGGCCCATGCCAACCACAGCAATTTTCATAGAGATCCTTCTTTCGACACAGCAGTGTCTGCTTCATGATGATTTCAGTTTATCACAGTAATGTGCAAAAGTCAATATAGAACCAGCAAGCTTCGTTTATCCCAGCAGCACCATGCCCAGAGACACCAGCGGCAGCGTGATCAGGCATGCGATGGTGGTCATCATCACTGCGCACACCGCATAATCACCGTCAGAGCCGTTATTTTTGCAGAGCATCGCCACCATGTTGATAGCAGGCAAACCGGTGAGGAACGTCATGGTTCCCGTCATATCCCCCGGCACATGGCACAGGCGCATCACCAGAAAGTACACCAGCGGCAGCACCAGCATTTTCAGGCCGATCTCCGCATACAGCTCACCGCAGCGGAGCACCTTTCTGACATCCGTCATGGACAGCATGCCGCCGATATACAAAAGCGACAGGGGCATGCTCGCTGTTCCAAGCTTGGTCAAAGTTGTCACCAGCAGTTTGGGAAGGTGCAGGTCAAGCAGTACCAGAATGGTTGCCGCTACAATCGCCACCAGCGCAGGACTCAACAAATTCTTGAGGTTCCGCAGAGAGGGCTTCTCCGTCCGGTTGCTGACCGGCTTTGTCAGCGATACGCCATAGGTCCAGAACAGCCCCTGATCGAGGATCGTAAACAGTGAAATATACAAAAGCGCCGTATCAGGATATAGTGCCACCACCAGCGGAATTCCCATGAAGCCCACGTTGCCGAACATCACCACCGCCCGAAATACATGGCTGCGGTTGCCCTTGAGGCGGAACACCTTCTCCAGCAGGATCGACAGTAAAAACAGCAGAATATACAGCAGCACCGCCAGCGGAATCACCAGCAGACTCGCCGCCAGTCCCTGCCGGGTAGCACCCTCCGCAGTATTGATAAAGATGTAGGCAGGCAGCGCCATCCGCATGACCAGCTTGGACACGCTCCCCAGCGAATGCTCGTCCAGAATGCCGAACTTCACCGCCACAACACCAAAAATAATCAGGATCAAAAAGATCCCAATCTGATTCAGTACAATGTAAAATTGCTCCATGCTTTCCCCTCTTTTCGTTTTTCTATTCCATGATAAACGGATTCTCACAGGATGTCAAGGAATTCCGGGCAGAATGAGACCCCGGCGGTAAGCCGGGGTCCTTCTGTGAAAATCACTGCTTCGATTTTCCCAAATACAGCTCCTTGACCTGCTCATTGGCCAGCAACTCCGCACCGGTACCGGTCAGGGAAATACGGCCAGTCTCCATCACATAGCCATAGTCGGCAACCTTCAGCGCCATGTTGGCATTCTGCTCGATCAGGAGCACGGTGGTGCCTTCCTTGTTGATCTGCTGGATAATATCGAAAATGCCCTGCACGATGATAGGCGCAAGTCCCAGAGACGGCTCGTCCATCATGATAATCTTGGGCTTGGACATCAGGGCGCGCCCCACCGCTAGCATCTGCTGCTCGCCGCCGGACAGCGTACCGGCGGCCTGCCAGGAACGCTCCTTCAGCCGAGGAAACAGGTTGTAGACCCGCTCAATGTCATCATTCAGCTTATCCTTCCGGAGGTATGCGCCGATTTTCAGGTTTTCGAGTACCGTCATATCCGGGAACACATGTCGTCCCTCCGGCACCAGCGTGATGCCCTTGGACACGATATCCGTGGTAGCCTGTCCCAGCAGCTCCTCCCCGTCCAGCGTAATGGAGCCGCTGCGTGCCTTGACCAGACCGACGATGGAGCGGAGGGTGGTGGACTTACCCGCGCCGTTGGCGCCGACCAGCGTGATAATGGAGCCGTCCGGAACCTCCAGAGAGATTCCCTTTACGGCCTCAATACCGCCGTAGTTTACAATCAGATTTTCAATTTTAAGCATCGCTTCCTACCCCCAGATATGCGTCAATGACCCGCTGGTTGCTCTGCACCTCGGCAGGTGTGCCGGAGGCGATGAGCTTACCGAAGTCCAGTACGTAGATACGGTCGGAGATCTGCATAACCAGATCCATGTGATGCTCAATCATAAAGACGGTCAGATTGTACTTCTCCCGAATTTCCTTGATGAAATCCGTCAGTTCCTGCGTCTCCTGAGGGTTCATGCCCGCAGCAGGTTCATCCAGCAGCAGCAGTTTGGGATCTGTTGCCAGAGCGCGGGCAATCTCCAGCCGGCGCTGAATGCCATAGGGCAGAGAGCCTGCTATCTCATTCTTCAGGTGCAGGAGATTCTGCTCCTCCAACAGTGCCGCCGTCTCCTCCCGCATCCGCTTTTCTTCCCTATGGCTCAGGCGGAAGGTAGAGGTAAACACGTTCTGCTTGGCACGCATATGCTTTGCAATCAGTACATTGTCAAATACGCTCAGCTGAGAAAACAGGCGAATGTTCTGGAAGGTACGTGCAATGCCCAGCTTTGTGATCTTATCCGGCGTGGGATTGATGATATGATGGTACATTCCGGCGTTTTCGCCGTAGTACTGCTTCTTCATTTTGCCCTGAGGGTGGTTTTCGATCATGGTCTGACCCATAAAGGAGATATGCCCGTTGGTGGGCTCATATACACCGGTGATGCAGTTAAAGGCCGTGGTCTTACCTGCGCCATTGGGTCCGATGAGCGCCACGATCTCCCCCTGATCGACATCCAGAGACAGATTGTTCACCGCCACAACGCCGCCGAACTGCATGGTGACGTTTTCAACATGAAGGATATTCTCGCTCATTTCGCCACCTCCTGATTCTCTTTTGCCTTTTTCGCACGGGGACGGAACAGATCCGGCAGCTCCTTGGTTCCCATGATGCCACGGCTGAAGAACAGCACGATAATCATGATGATGACAGAGAATACCACCATACGGAACCCATTGCGGAGCAGCGGTACCTTCGTCTGCCCGGTAGCGGCGAAGTAGGCGAGCCAGCCCAGAATTGCGGCGCACACACCGCCGCCTACAATAAACCGGGTACGCTTCTTATCGCCGGGCTTTGCGATCTTATAGATCATGCCCGCCAGCAGCAGGGCAAAGATGATTGCCATCACCACAACGAACTTGGTACGGCCTGCGGTGGTAAGGATGGTTTCGTTGTCCAGAAAACGCAGCCACCATTCGCTGCATGCAATATACAGGAACGACGCAATCACGGAGCCGGAAATGGAACCGATGCCGCCAATGACCACGATCAGCAGGATCTCATAGGTCATAGCAGACTTAAAGATTGCCGCCTGCACCGAGGTCTGATACATCGCCAGCAGCGCACCGCCGATACCCGCAAAGAAGGAGGAAATACAGAAGGAAAGCATCTTTGTCCGGGACAGGTTGATACCCATGGCCTCCGCAGCAATTTCATCCTCTCGAATGGCCTTAAAGGCTCTGCCATAGGAGGAGTTGATCAGCAGCAGGATTACCGCAATACAGATGCCCACCACAAGGAAATAGGCAATGGTAGAATGGAATACCGGGAATTTCCGCAGCAGGTTGGAGCCGTTGGTAATGGGGCCGAGGACGTTCCACTGGAAAATGGCGCGGATAATCTCCGCAAAGCCCAGCGTTGCAATGGCAAGATAGTCGCTCTTGAGCCGCAGCACCGGGAGCCCGATCAGAAATGCGAACAGCGCCGCCACCAATCCTGCAAGAATCAAAGCCACTGGAATCGGCAGGGTAAACTGTACCAGTCCGCCGTCAAAATACTGATAGACCGAGGCACGGTCTGCCACAGGAATGGTAAAAATGCCGTAGGTATATGCACCCAGCAACATAAAGCCCGCCTGACCGAGGGAAAACAGGCCAGTAAAGCCGTTGAGCAGATTCATGGAAACACCGATCAGCGCATAGATTGCGCCCTTTTTCAGCACCATAAACAGCATATCCCAGCCGGAGGGAGCCACCTGCTCGGCAATGCCCACAAACAGAAAGATTGCAGCGATAATAGCGGCAGTGATGACGGTGCCGCGCTTGTTATTCAGCTTACTCATGGCACACCTCACACTTTCTCGGTGGCCTTTTCACCGAACAGTCCGGTGGGCTTGACCACAAGGATGATAATCAGAAGGGCAAAGGTCACAGCATCCGAGAATGCCGCAAGCCCCAGATTGATGGAAATACCGGCAAGACCCAGCATAGCCTCCAGCCCCTTGACCAGATTCTCGCAAATACCGATGATGAACGCACCGATCACCGCGCCGGGAATAGATCCAATGCCGCCAAATACCGCCGCCACGAAGGCCTTCAGTCCAGGCATTGCACCAGAGGTATAGGTAACCGCCGTGTAGTTGGTAAAGTATAGCACCGAGCCAATTGCCGCCAGAAAAGAGCCGATCACAAAGGTGGCGCTGATGACTGCGTTGATGCGGATGCCCATGAGCTGTGCCGTATCATAGTCTTTGGACACTGCCCGCATCGCCATGCCGATCTTGGTGTGGTTAATGAGCATCACCAGTGCAAACACCAGTGCGATCACCAGAAACGGCGTCACCAGCGTTACCACCTTGGTGGTAGCGGGTCCGATGTTGACAGAGTCGGAGATAAACGGGATTGTGGGATACTGCTGTGCCAGACCGCCAGTGATATAGGCGGCCAGATTCTGGAGCAGATAGCTTACGCCGATGGCAGAGATCATGATGGACATACGGGGAGCAGAACGCAGGGGCTTATAGGCTGCTCTCTCAATAGCAAAACCGATAATAACCGTCAAAATCAGCATCAGCGGCATGGAGATGTACAGGGGCAGCGTGGTGGACAGGTAGACCATCATAACGCCGGCTACCATAAACACATCGCCATGTGCAAAGTTGATGAGCCGCAGGATACCGTAAACCATGGTATATCCGATCGCAATCAATGCATATTGACCACCTACGGAAATGCCTGACAGCAGGTATGGAAGGACGACACTCATGGATAAACCTCCTAATAGTTCAAGTTGAGCTGTCTCGAAAAGACGCCGAAAAGGTTCCTTTCGAGGCAGCCCAAACAGCGTGGTAAAGATTGCCTTTCACAGCGGAAGCCGAGGACCCCGCAGGGCCCCCGGTGAATTCCGTTGAATTGAGAATTACTCTACGCCCTGCTCACGAACCAGATCCCATGCAGCAGTCTCAGTGTTGCACTTCTTAATGAAAGCGGAGGTACGGTTTGCATCGCCGTTTTCACCGAAGGTGATGGTGCCTGTAACACCAGTATAGGAAACGTTGGGCAGAGCCTCCTTGACCTTCTCAGAATCGGTGGAACCTGCAGCCTTCAGCGCTTCCAGCGCGGTGAAGTATGCATCGTAGCCCATTGCGGAAACCGCAGCCAGCTGATCGTTGCCGCCGTTATTGGCCATCGCAGTGGAATCGGAGTTGATGTACTCCTTGATGCCGGAGTCGAAGTCGGGAGAGCCGCCCTCCTGATAGAAGGTGGTGACGTAGATATCCATGCCCGTGCCCTTTGCAGCCTCAGCAACTACGTTGGAATCCCATGTATCGCTGGCCAGCATGGGGATCTCAAGGCCCTGTGCCTGTGCCTGCTTGATGATGTTGGCGGCAGCCTCAATGGAAACGGGAGCGAAGAAGACGTCGCAGCCCTGATTCTTAGCATTGGTCACATAAGAGGTGAAGTCGGAGTTGCCGTCGGGGAAAGCTTCCTCTACGACCTCGCCGCCCAGCTTGGTGAATGCTTCCTTAAAGTAGTTGCAGACACCGGCGGAGTAGTCATCGCCCTGCTTGGACAGGCAGTAGGCCTTCTTGGCGCTCAGATCGCCGTGGGCGAAGTTTGCCAGAACCGTACCCTGGAAAGGATCCAGGAAGCAGATGCGGAAGTAGTAGTCATTGCCCTCGGTAACCTGAGGGTTGGTGCAGGTAACGCCAATAGCGGGAACCTTACCATTCTTAAATACATCACCTGCCGCAATGGCAACCGCAGAACCGTAGGAGCCAAGCACCACGGATACGCCGTCGGATACCAGCTGCTGTGCAGCGGAGGGACCCTTATCGGTGGAGGACTGGTTGTCAACGATGTCCAGCTCCACGGTGTAGGTTTCGCCGCCGATCTCTACGGTGGGCTGAACCTTGTTGGCATACTGGATACCCAGAGTCTCCTGCTTACCGCCGGCACCGTTGTCACCGGAAGCAGGCTCATATACGCCAATCTTTACTACCTTGTCACCGGAAGCGGCTGCGGTAGAAGCGGCTGCGTCTTTCGTGGATGCAGCTGCGCTGGAAGCGGCAGTGGAATCGCCGCAGCCTGCAAATGCGCAGGTCATCATGGCAGCGGACAGCAGAGCAGCCAATGCTCTCTTTGCAAATTTCATGTTCTTCATACTCCTTGTCGCTTTATATTTTCGTCACCTTAGCAAAGTGATGAATAAAAGGATGTAGACATTATACCGCACCAGACTTGCAAAAATCAACTGATTTTTTTGACCAAACCCGGCATTTTTCATTTTTGCGTGAATAAATCGCATCATTTTCTTGCATGTTCGTCCCTGAAAAACACATATCAAAACATTTGTCCGCGTGTCACGGACAGCTAAAACGATAGCAAATTACGACCAAAAATTTTGTGAAAAACGCCAAGCTTCCTTTTGCCCGTTTTCCGCTCTGTTTCTTCAAATGAAGTGGAAATTTCATCATTCTGACCAAATTCCCGTCCCCTTCTGCTTACACAGATGTCTTGCTCTCAAACGCCCCTGTTTTTCGCAGCTTTCCAGCACAAAACCCGTCGGCGCCTTTGCTTTTTTGAGGGGAATATGTTAGAATCGTGACACTACAAGCGGGAGGGATTGTATTTGAACCTGTTTGATATCGTCGGTCCGGTAATGGTCGGGCCTTCCAGTTCCCATACAGCGGGAGCAGTAAAAATCGGCTTTGTAGCAAGGAAGCTGCTGCAGGAGCCGGTACAGCGTGCCGAAATTCTTCTCTACGGCTCTTTTTTAGCCACAGGGAAGGGACATGGCACTCCAAAAGCACTGGTTGCCGGTCTGATGGGCATGCAGCCGGACGATAGCCGCATTCCAAATAGTCTGGAGCTGGCGCAGGAAAACGGTATGGAGATAACCTTCGGCGCCGCCGAGCTGCGGGATGGGCATCCCAATTCGGTGATGCTCCGGCTCACCGGCGAAAGCGGAAAAGGATTGGAGATCGTCGGAGAGTCCATCGGCGGCGGCAGAATCAATATCGCCAGCATCGACGGTCTGTCCGCCAACTTTTCCGGAGATTACCCCACCCTGATCGTCCACAATCTGGATCAGCCCGGCCATGTTGCGCAAGTTACCACTATGCTCTTTCACGAAAACGTCAATATTGCCACGCTCCAGCTCTACCGCAGCAGTCGGGGCAGCCACGCAGTCATGGTGCTGGAATGCGATCAGGAGGTTCCCTTCGAGGCACTCCAATGGCTCCGGCATTTGGACGGCATAGAAAAGGTTATTTACTACAGTCTGGAGGAATGATTCTATGGCATTTACACAGCTTACGCAAATTGAGACCTGCTGTAAGGAAACCGGCAAGGCGTTCTGGCAGGTCATTCAGGAATCGGACTGTCAGGAGCGGGATGTCACCCCGGAGCAGTCCTTCTCCGATATGCAGGGCATGTACCGCGCCATGGAGCAGGCCGACGCCGCCTATGATCCAGCACTCCGATCCGCCAGCGGCATGGCAGGCGGCGACGGGGACAAATTCTCTGCCTACCGGCTGCGGGAAAACCGGCTGCTGGGGGATTACCTCACTGAGGTCATGGAACGGGCGTTGAAAATGGCGGAATCCAACGCCTGCATGAAGCGGATCGTTGCCGCCCCCACCGCAGGCTCCTGCGGCGTCATCCCCGCCGTGCTGCTGAGCTATGCCTCCTGCCGTCAGGCTTCGGAGGAGCGGCTGGTGGAGGCGCTCTATGTGGCGGCGGGCATCGGCGAGGTCATCGCTGCCAGTGCCAGCATTGCCGGAGCGGAGGGCGGCTGTCAGGCGGAGATCGGTTCCGCCAGCGCCATGGCAGCCGGCGCACTGAGCTATCTGGAGGGCGGTGACTGTCAGGAGATCTGTCATGCCGCCGCATTGGCGCTCAAAAGTCTTTTGGGGCTGACCTGTGACCCGGTGGCGGGGCTGGTGGAGGTTCCCTGCATCAAGCGGAACGCCTCCGGGGCAGTCAACGCCGTGGTGGCCTCTCAAATGGCGCTCTCCGGCATCCGCAGTGCCATCCCGCCGGATGAGGTCATCGACTCCATGCGCCGGATCGGGCATCTGCTCCCCGCCTGTCTCCGGGAAACCGGGCAGGATGGTCTGGCTACCACCCCCACCGGTCTGCGCATTGCGCAGCAAATGGCTCAGCAATAACAATCACCCCTGACCGCTGCCTGCTACAGCTGTCAGGGGTGCGTCTTTCTTTGTCTTACTCCTCCAGTGCGGCGTAGGCCTCGTCGGTTACAGGCTCCAGCCACTCATTGGAGGTTTCCTCGCCGGGAACCTCTACTGCCAGATGGCTGAACCAGCAGCCCTTTTTGGCGCCATGCCAGTGCTTGACCTCCGCGGGAATGGTCACCACATCGCCGGGCTTCAGGCGCCGGTCAGGCTTGCCCTCCTCCTGATACCAGCCCTCGCCGTCTACGCAGACCAGCAGCTGACCGCCGCCGGTCAGGTCATCTACCGTTACGCTCAGCGCTTCTTTGTGGAATCCGAGCACGCCATTTTAGAGGCCGAACAGGCCGAAGCCCGGCAGAACGCCACTCTATTCATCGGAAGCTCTCTGCTGAATCCCTGCAAGCCCTTTGTGGACCTGTGGTATCAGATCAACCAGTCGTTCCCGGACTATACGCTGCAAATTGTCCCGTTTGAGGACGACCACAAGGGAATTCTGTCGGAGATCTCCGCCCTTGGAACAAAATTCGACCTGCTGGCGGGTGTCTGCGACTCCGCTCTTTGGCTGGATCGCTGCCAGTTTCTCCCGCTGGGCAGCTATCAGCACTGCGTTGCCGTATCCAGAGAGCATTCGCTGCCGCAGAATCTCCTTTCCGGTGAGAATTTCCATACCATATAAGTATTGTGGCGAAGAGTCGGCCCACACCGATTCTTCGCCACAGTTTTCATGACAGCATGTTGGTTCTGTTACCACGACACCGAAAGTTCATAGAAATTTCCCATGTCATATGGATAGCTTTCTTCATCCAGCGCAACCAGAACATAGTATGTACCCGCAGGCAGATCAATCACAGCTGTCGCAACCTCCGTCCCGTCAACCTCTTCCGGTGAAAGCACCTCAAGAACATC
>CAJKSU010000050.1 GCA_905202605.1 uncultured Eubacteriales bacterium | reverse complement strand
CATACTGCCCCGCCGCATCGGTATAGCACAGGATCGCACCTGCTGCTTCGCCGTCCCAGACCCGAAGCCGGCTGCCATCGCCAAAGTCCAAATCGATCCCCGGCGCTTCGTCAGGCAGCGTGCGGAGCACCTTGCCCTCGCCGCTCACCAAAATGTAATTATAGAGCTGGTAGACATGCTCGCCCTTCACCCAGACGGGCTGCTCCTCTCCCGCATCCCCGTGCAGGGAGTGGTGGGAGTAGGCATAGGTGACGCTGTCCGACAGGCGGGACACAAAGTCCCGGTAGCGAAGATGATAGGACACTGCCCATGTGGTTCCAATCAGGCAGACTATCAGCAGCGCCGCAGTCACAGGCAGCAGCACCCGAAGCGCCCATTCCTTTTTCTCTCTGGGCTTGGCACGCAGCTTCTCATACATGGACTATCCCCCGATTCAGGTGATCTCCCGATACATGGCGACCGCATCTGCCTTTTTGGTGGACTCGCTGAGATTCAGCACCTCCACCTTTACGGCCTTCTGACCAAAGCGGATCTCCAGAATGTCTCCGACCTTTACGTCATAGCTCGCCTTGGCTGTGCGGCCATTAACGGTGACCCGCTCGCCGTCGCAGGCCTCATTGGCTACGGTGCGGCGCTTGATCAGCCGGGATACCTTTAAATACTTGTCCAGACGCATAACAGTTCCTCAGCAGAGCTTTGCCCCGGCGGGGATCGCATCGTCCAGCATCAGAAGGTTCAGCTTTTCATCCTTCTCCGCGGACAGCAGCATGCCGCAGGACTCCAGTCCCATCATCTTTCTGGGCGCCAGATTGGTGCAGGCCACCAGCGTCTTGCCCACCAGCTCTTCGGGCTGATAATAGGCCGCGATGCCGGAGAGAATCTGCCGGGTCGTTCCGCTGCCATCGTCCAGCGTAAAGCGCAGGAGCTTCTTGGACTTCTTGACCTTCTCGCACTCCAGCACCTTTACAACGGTCATATCCACCTTTTCAAAGGCGTCAAAGTCGATGTTTTCCTTAAAGGTGACCGGCTCGGTTTCCGGCTCTGCGGGAGCTTCCTTGGCAGCCTTTGCCGCCTCGATTTCCTCCAGCTTCTTCTTGGTGTCGATTCTGCCAAACAGAATCTCTGCGGTGCCGACGGTGCCGCCTACGGGCATGCCGCCGAACTCACAGAGGGATTCCACTCCAGCATTCTCCACATTCAGCTGCTTGAGGATCTTCTCCGCCGTCTCCGGGAGATAGGCCTCCAGCATAATGGCGGCGAACCGGATGGCCTCCAGCAGATTATAGAGCACGGTCCCCAGACGGTCCGCCTTGGCGGGATCCTTTGCCAGCACCCATGGCGTGGTCTCGTCAATATACTTGTTGGCACGGCGCAGCAGAACAAAGATCTCATCGATGGCATCTGCCACATGGAGTCCGTCCATTTTTGCCTCGACCTTGGCGGGCATTGCCAGCGCCACAGCCTTCAGCTCCTCGTCCACCGGCTCAATTGCAGTGGGCGCCATAATCTTGCCGCCAAAATACTTGTGATCCATAGCAATGGTGCGGTTCACCAGATTGCCCAGAATATTCGCAAGATCGGAATTGGTGCGCTCAATCATCAGCTCATAGGTGAATACGCCGTCATTGGCAAAGGGCATCTCATGGAGCATGTAGTACCGCACTGCATCCACGCCGAACTGCTCTACCAGATCGTCAGCATAGATCACGTTGCCGGTGGACTTGGACATCTTGCCGCTGTTCACCAGCAGCCACGGGTGACCAAATACCTGCTTGGGCAGCGGCTCCCCCAATGCCATCAGAAAGATGGGCCAGTAGATGGTGTGGAACCGGATGATATCCTTGCCGATCAGATGCACATCGGCAGGCCAGTACTTTTTATAGTGCTCGTCAGAGTTTCCGTCGGGATCATAGCCGCAGAACGTAATGTAGTTGGTCAGCGCATCCAGCCATACATAGACCACGTGACCGGGATCAAAATCCACTGGAATCCCCCATGTGAAGGAGGTGCGGGAGACGCACAGATCCTGCAGGCCGGGCTTTAAGAAGTTGTTGATCATCTCGTTCTTCCGGCTCTCCGGCTGGATAAACTCCGGATGCTCATTGATGTAGTCCATCAGCCGGTCAGCGTATTTGCTCATACGGAAGAAGTAGGCCTCTTCCTCGGCGTCTACGCACTCTCTGCCGCAGTCGGGGCATTTGCCGTCCACCAGCTGGCTCTCGGTCCAGAAGGACTCACAGGGGGTGCAGTATTTGCCCACATACTTGCCTTTGTAGATGTCGCCCTGCTCATAGAGGCGCTTGAAGATCTTCTGCACCTTTTCCACGTGCATGGGATCGGTGGTGCGGATAAATTTATCATAGGACGTGTTCATGAGATCCCAGATGCGGTGAATCTCGCCGGAGACGTTGTCCACGTGCTGCTGAGGGGTGATCCCGGCGGCCTCCGCCTTCTGCTGAATCTTCTGACCATGCTCGTCCGTACCGGTTTGAAAATAGACATCATAGCCGGTCATTCGCTTATAGCGGGCAATGGCGTCCGCCAGAACGATCTCATAGGTGTTGCCGATATGGGGCTTGGCCGACGTATAGGCAATGGCGGTGGATATATAATAAGGTTTCTTTTCCACGGAAAATTCCTCCTCTATAGAAATGCATACTTATTACCTATCATACTCAATAACCCGCCGTAAATCAAGCATTTTTTCTAAGCCTCGTCAGACCAACCGCAGCTGCGGGAGCTGCTCGCCGAACAGCATATGCCGCAGTACCCGGTGCAGCTCCAGCGCCAAAAATGAAACCAAAATCCACAGAAAGAAATAGCTCATACACACCTGCCCCCAGAGATTATAGGGGAGGCCGCTGTAATCCCATACATCCAGCTGTAATCCCCGGTTAATCACCAGCCCGCTGACCAGCTCCACCGTTGTCACCATGCACGCTCCCAGCACTGACTGCACAATGCCGGGCAGCTCAGGCCAAAGCCTTGGAATCATCCCGATCAGAAGAAAGCACAGTCCACCCACCAAAAACATACTGCCGTGGCTCCATCTCCGCCACAAAAGCTCCAGCCCCACATAAATCATGCCGCCAATGTAAAACAGCACCGCGTTTTTCCATACTTTCATTGTATCACCAGATATAGTATGTGATTTCTGACTGCTTTTTCATACGAAAAAATGAAAAAAACTTTATTTTTCTCTTGACAAGCCAGGGAGTTTTCTATATAATAGGCCTTGCCCTTTTGAGGGCGGCTCTATGGCGGCATAGCTCAGTTGGTAGAGCATTCGGTTCATACCCGGAGTGTCACTGGTTCGAGTCCAGTTGCCGCTACCAACAAGGCGGACTTTTATCCGCCTTTTTCTTTTCTGGTGCTTTTGCATCAGCAATGGCCCCGTGGTCAAGAGGTTAAGACACGGCCCTTTCACGGCTGTAACACGAGTTCGATTCTCGTCGGGGTCACCAGAAAAAGCACGCTTCGGCGTGCTTTTTTCCATGATATTTGCCTTTTGGACGGCATTCCCAATTATGCAGGAGGGTAACCCATGTAGGACCGACACGACTGAATCTATCCAATATCTTTCACCCCACAATGGAGGTTTTTCTATGACATTACAAGAAGAGATCCAGCGCCGCCGGACCTTTGCAATTATTTCGCACCCGGACGCCGGTAAAACTACCCTCACCGAAAAATTTCTGCTGTACGGAGGCGCAATTGCTCAGGCCGGCGTGGTCAAGGGCAAGAAGAACAGCCGTGCCGCAGTTTCCGACTGGATGGAGATCGAAAAGCAGCGCGGTATTTCCGTCACCTCCTCCGTCCTGCAGTTTGGCTATAACGGCTACTGCATCAACATTCTGGACACCCCCGGCCATCAGGACTTCTCCGAGGACACCTACCGCACCCTGATGGCGGCGGACTCCGCAGTGATGGTCATCGACGCCGCCAAGGGCGTAGAGCCTCAGACCCGGAAGCTGTTTAAGGTCTGCACCCTACGGCACATTCCGATCTTCACCTTCATCAACAAAATGGATCGAGATGCCCGAGATCCCTTTGAGCTGTGCGAGCAGATCGAGCAGGAGCTGGGCATTGAAACCTGCCCCATCAACTGGCCCATTGGCTCCGGCAAAGAGTTTCAGGGGGTCTATGACCGTCCCAGCGGACGGATTCTCCGGTTTACCGACACCTCCTTTAAAAGCCGTTCCGAAGCGGAGGAACTGGAACTGAGCGACCCCAAAATGGGGGCGCTGCTGGGCGAGGACAAGTGGCACCAGCTGCAGGAGGAAGTAGATCTTCTGGGCGCAGGCGCCGAGTTCGATCTGGAGCGCGTCCGCGCCGGTCAGCAAAGCCCCGTGTTCTTCGGCTCTGCGCTTACCACCTTCGGTGTCGAGCCGTTCCTGAACGAGTTTCTGAACATGACTACCCCGCCGCTGCCCCGGGAGGCAGGGGATGTGGAGATCGACCCGTTCTCCCCGGATTTCTCCGCCTTTGTCTTTAAGATTCAGGCAAACATGAACAAGGCGCACCGGGACCGAATTGCATTTATGCGCATCACCTCCGGCAAGTTTACGCGGGACATGGAGGTTTACCACGTGCAGGGCGGCAAAAAGCAGCGGCTTTCCCAGCCCCAGCAGCTGATGGCTCAGGATCGTGAGATCGTAGAGGAGGCCTATGCCGGTGATATCATCGGTGTATTTGACCCCGGCATCTACTCTATCGGCGACACCCTGTGCAAGCCCGGGAAGAAATTCAAGTTTGAGGGCATCCCCACCTTTGCTCCGGAGCACTTTACCCGTGTCAGCCCCAAGGACACCATGAAGCGCAAGCAGTTCATTAAGGGTACTGAGCAGATCGCGCAGGAGGGCGCCATTCAGATCTTCAAGCTGCCTAACACCGGCATGGAGGAGGTCATTGTAGGCGTGGTCGGTACCCTGCAGTTTGACGTATTCCAGTATCGCATGAAGAACGAATACGGCGTGGAACTCCGGATGTACAATCTGCCCTATCAGTTCCTGCGGTTTATTGACGAATGCCCCTGCGATCCCAAGGATCTGATGCTGTCCTCTGACGCCGAGCTGCTGGAGGACTATCGCGGTCGGAGCCTGCTGGTTTTCTCCAGCTATTGGTCGATCGACTTCAACATCAAAAAGAACCCCGGTCTGGTACTCAGCGAAACCAGAAGCGCCGAGGAATAATTGCAAGAATACCCTCTGCCCGATCCGCTTTGGAATTGGGCAGAGGGCGTTTTTATGATAAGAGGACGATCGGCAGTGTATGGCGCATTTTATTCTGACAAAAAGCCCCGAATCTCCTCCATGATATCCTCCACCTCTCGGAGAAACACCGAAGCGGGCGTCCGCAGTGCGCCATGCCCCAGAATGATGATCTGCTCCATGCCGTCGGAGGTGGCGACCCGCACCCGGTGCTTTTTCCCCAGATCGTAGGACAGGCGCTCGATATAGCTGTCAGCGGTCTGAGCCTCTTTGGTATAGACCACGGACAAATCCCCATAATGCTCCACCGAGCCGGGGTTGCCCTTGACCTTATAGGCGTCAAACACCAGAATCACCGGACACTGCCGATAGCTCTGGTAATTCCGCAGAATGTCCACCAGCTGATCTCTTGCCGCATTCAGATCCTTCGCCGCCAGCGTCTTGAGGAAGGGCCACGCAAAGATCATATTATAGCCATCCACCAGCACATATTCCGGCCCCTGTGGAATGGGGGCGGCCTTGTGAGGTTTGGGCGTGCTGACGGATTTCGGCGTGCGCATGGCCTGCATCCGATCCCGATGCACCGGGCCATAGGTGCGCTCAAAAATCTGCATCAGCTCCTTGTCCGTTGCCGCCAGCGCCTTATACCTGCGTCCCAGTACCTCCCGCTCCGGCTCCTCCGGGGCAGCGGGCTTTAATACGCTGGGCAGGTGCATATGCTCCGGTACCTCGTTCCACTTGACCAGCGTCCCGGTTCCATGGTCACAGAACACACTGTCTGGAGAGTTTTCCACATCCCGCTCCGGATCGTAGCCGATTTTGTCCACCACCGCTGCCTGATCCGGGCAGGGGGCATAGCCGTAGACCGTCAGGGAAAGCCGCCCCAATCCGTGGGTATAGGCGGTGAGCTCCTGTGGATAGTCCCCGAAGGCGGATACCGAGACATTGCCCTCCAATACCGCCGTATCTCCCCTCGTCTCCGGGGGCGCAAGCTCTGCTCCCATCCGCTGGAGATCCGTCATGGCTCGCCCTACATTTTCCTGCGGAAGCTCCAGATGCAGCGTATACCACGGCTCCAGCAGAACGCTCTCCGCCTGCATCAGCCCCTGCCGCACCGCGCGGTAGGTGGCCTGACGGAAATCTCCGCCCTCAGTGTGCTTGACATGGGCTTTTCCAGCCAACAGCGTGATCTTCATATCCGTAATGGGCGACCCCGTCAGCACGCCCAGATGCTGCCTTTCCGTGAGATGGGTCAGAATCAGCCGCTGCCAATTCCGATCCAGCTGATCCTCAGGGCATTCGGAGGAAAAGGCCAGTCCGCTGCCCTGCTCCCCCGGCTCCAGCAGCAGATGCACCTCCGCATAGTGCCGCAAGGGCTCATAATGTCCGACGCCCTCCACCGTTCCGGCAATCGTCTCCCGGTAGAGAATGCTGCCCTGATCGAACGTCACATCCAGTCCAAACCGCTCCGCCAGCAGTTCTTTTAGAATTTCCAGCTGAACCGGACCCATGATCCCCACACGAATTTCCTGCCGATGGCTGTCGAATTCCACATGCAGCTGCGGCTCCTCCTCCTCCAGCTGCCGTAGCTGGGCAAGGCTTCGGGCGATATCTGCCCCATCCGGCAATATCACTCGATAGGTCAGCACCGGCGTCATCACAGCCGCTTCCTCCTGCACTGTCTCTGCCCCAAGTCCTTCACCGGCATAGGTTTTTGACAGTCCCAGCGCCGCCACCACATCACCGGGGTGCGCTTCCTCCACCGTCTGATACTTGGCTCCGGAATACACTCGCAGCTGAGTGACCTTTTCTCCATTGGGCAGAGTATCCCGCACATGGAGTACGCCGCCGGTAATTTTCATATGGCTCATGCGCTGGTTCTGCTCATCCCGTGAGATTTTATAGACCCGTGCGCCGAATTCCCGCCGCCCCGGGCATTGAGGCGCGTATTTCGTCAGTGCCTCCATAAATTCCGATACACCCTGAAGCTTTAACGCCGATCCAAACCACACCGGGAAGATTCGCCCCTGCCGCACTGCCTGAGTGACCGCATCCTCCGACAGCATTCCGCTGTTCAGGAATTCTTCCAGCAGCTCTTCATCGCACAAGGCAAGCTCCTCCGGATCTTCGGCGGGCAGGGTGCAGATCCTGTCACTGAGCTGCTGCCGCAGATCCTTTAGTACCGCGGCAGGATTTGTTCCGGGCAGATCCATCTTGTTGACAAACAGCAGGGTAGGAATATTTCGCTGCCGGAGCAGCCTCCACACCGTCAGAGTATGGCTCTGCACTCCGGAACTGCCGCTGACCACCAGAATCGCGCAGTCCAGCACATCCAGCGTTCGCTCCATCTCCGCAGAAAAATCCACATGTCCCGGCGTATCCAGCAGCGTTGCCTGCAGCTCCGGAAGCCGCAGCACTGCCTGCTTGGAAAAAATCGTGATGCCCCGCTGACGCTCCAGCGAAAATGTATCCAAAAAGGCGTCTCCGTGATCCACCCGCCCCAAAATCCGCAGACTGCCCGCCGTATAGAGCATTGCCTCGGACAGAGTGGTCTTTCCGGCGTCCACATGCGCCAGTATGCCAATAACGGAACGTTTCATCATAAAAGCAGCCTTCCTTTGTACAAGATTGCCGATATCATAGCACGTTTTTCCCCCTGACACAACTGCGGAGGAACCCGTCCTTCGGAACCAGATACATTTCCCTTGACAGATATCCCTTCGCTGGGGTAAAATAATTAAGATGATGGCATGGTGAAATTGGAAGACACATTAAAATGTTCTACGTGATTTTGCCCGGTTATGTCTCAAACCGTTGCAGATCCAGCTGCTTTTATTTTTGCTGGTTCAAGATTTCGCCCATGGGTCTCCAATTTCTCAGGCTTCGTTTTACGATGCCAAGCAAATTTCATATGCCGCTATGATGGAATAGGTAGAAATAGCAGACTTAAAATCTGCCTGGAGCAATCCACTAACGGTTCGAGTCCGGTTAGCGGCACCACCACGTCGCAAATCAGTTTTGATTTGCGGCGGTTTTTCTACCCTCTGGGAGTCCCGCAGTCGGAAGCAATTCAACGATGGCTTCCGCAGATGCCACTTTATACGCTCTCGCCGATTTGCGCGGTATTGCCACAAACTTTTGCTCCTCAGTATTTGTGTACTGTTTTGCATTTTTACTGTTTTGGGTTCGATTTGTCGTAAAAAGAGGAGCCGCCTCAATTGATTCTTTCAAATCATTTTGAGACAGCCCCTTTTGGTATCTGTGAGTTATGCTTCTACGATCAGCTTGCCGCCGGAGGACAGGGGATACTCCCCTGCGCCGTCTGCGGCCTTGGCGTGGATGATAACGCCCGCAGGTGCATCCATCTGCGCAGTCTCCACAGTGCCGGACAGGATCACGTTGGAATCGCCGGTGGCGTACCAGCGGCTGCCCTGATCCATGGTGACATAGGCGTTCTGAATGGCGCCGGTGAGGCAGGTGGAGGTCATGTAGACCCGGCAGTCCCGCTCGGTATCCTCGTGGAGAATATCGCCGGTGACGGTCATATCCCGCATCCGCAGCTCATCGCCGGGGGTAGGACGACCGTTGACCCGTGCCGCGTTGGGGTCGGCGTTCTTGCAGGTGCGCATCAGTGCGCCGCCGGTAACGATATTGCAGTTGTCCAGAGATACCTCTACGTTCTGACCGTGAACCTCGATGGCGGTCTTTCCGGTTTTTACGTCGCAGTCAGTAAGGCTCAATTCGCCCACCTCGGTATGACGCCCCATAACGCAGTGCATCAGGGACAGATAGGTGCCGCATTTCAGCTCGCAGCCGGTGAACTTGACGCTGGCTTCACCGGCAACAATGGCGGCCTGGCAGGCAACGTCGAACTTACAATCGTTGAATACATCGTGGCAGCCCCAGTCTGCGTAGGCGCCGTAGCCGGACTTGGTGGCAACCACCTTGCAGTCGTTGGCCTCCAGATAGACAAAACCCGCGGAAGCGTCGGTGGACAGTGCCGCCCAGCCGTCACAGGAAATCAGGGAATTGTAGAAATAGCTGTAGGAATTCTGAACGGTGCAGTGGGTGCGGTTATTGCCCTGAATTTCCAGCGGAGCGGGGGGATTCATCTTCGGCGGTTCACCGGGGCAGTCTGCGCCATAGGGCGCGCCGTGGCTCACCAGAATGGAATCATAGACCTTGAGCACGCTTCCACCGCTGGCGGAGGTGGCGGTACGACTTAAGCCGTTTACGTCTACCAGACAGTCTTTCAGCGTCAGCTTGGCATGATTGGACACGCCTGCACCAGCAGACTTTTCACCCAGCCCCTGACCGTCGCCGGACAGGGAGATGACAGCGCCCTCTACAGTGAAGTCGGTGCCTGCGCCCTCGGCATAAACGCCGCCTACAGAACCGTCATAGGAGACGATGCGAACATCTTCCGCAGTGGTGTCGGTGATCTCGCCGCCGTACAGGGTTGCATCGTTGCCCTCGGTACGCTTACCGTCCTTAATATAGACGGTGGGAGTCATTACCGGACCTGCGCCCATGGGAGGGGGGCCGCCCATTTTATCCTCCAGACCGTTTTCTTTGAACCAGTCCCAAGGCTCAATGGGGACATAAGGAATTCTGGGGACGATAACCGGATCGAGTCCTTTGATCTGTGCCATAATAAGCCCTTCTTTCTTGATTATTCAGTATTATAGTACCTTCAAACCGCTGGAACAGTTTGCGTTCCGACTGTCAGCGAACTAACAATATCATAGCGCAAATTTCCTGTTCTATCAAGCATCATTTCTGGTTCCAAGGGTCTTTTTTTGCTCTTTGTGGAAACGCCGCATACGTCCGGAATGGGCGTATGCGGCGATGCGTTTACGGCAGATTATTTTGCTTCATACCAACTGCTTCCCATGTGGGCGTCTGCCACCAGCGGTACCTTGAGCTGGGCGGCGGAGGTCATTTCCTCCGTGACCAGCTGCATGACAGTTTCGGCTTCTTCAGTGGGGCATTCCACGATCAGCTCATCGTGTACCTGCAAGACCAGCCGGGCATTGAGCCCTTCCTGCTGCATGCGGTTCCGTACCCGGATCATGGCAAGCTTGATGATATCCGCAGCCGTTCCCTGAATGGGGGTGTTCAGCGCCATGCGCTCTGCACCGGATCGGACGTTGAAATTGGTGCTTTTCAGCTCCGGCAGGCTTCGGCGGCGACCATAGCTGGTTTCTACATAGCCTTTTTCACGGGCATGCTCTACTACGTCCTTCATATAGGCCTTTACGCCGGTGTAGTGGCCCAGATAGCCATCGATATAGGCGCGGGCTTCTTTCCGGGAGACGCCGATATCCCCGGCCAGCGAGAAGTCGGAGATGCCATAGACGATGCCAAAGTTTACGGCCTTGGCGCTGCGGCGCATTTGCGGAGTTACCTCCTCCGGCGATACGCCGAACACAGTGGCGGCGGTGACGGTGTGGAAATCCTCGCCGGAGCGAAAGGCGTCCTGCATGGTCTGATCATCTGCGATATCGCTGAGGACACGCAGTTCGATCTGGCTGTAGTCGGCATCGACCAACACGCAGCCCGGTGCAGGGACGAACATTTTTCGGATCTCACCGCCCAGCTCGGTGCGAACGGGGATGTTCTGGAGGTTGGGATCGGTGGAGCTGAGCCGCCCGGTGGCGGTGACCATATTCTGAAACGTGGTGTGAATGCGTCCGTCAGCGCCGATGACCTTTAAAAGCCCCTCAGCGTAGGTGGAGCGGAGCTTGGTGAGCATCCGGTAGTCGATGATGGCGGGAATGATCGGGTGCTTGTCCTTGAGCTTTTCCAGCACGTCAATATTGGTGGAGTAACCGGACTTTGTCTTCTTTCCGTGGGGCAGCTCCAGTGTTTCAAACAGCAGGATACCCAGCTGCTTGGTAGAATTGATGTTAAACGATCCGCCCGCATAGCTGTAGATCAAATTTTCACAGTCGGAGATCCGCTGACTGAGCATTTTCTCAAAGGCGGTAAGGGTATCCCGATCCACAAGAATGCCGGCCTGCTCCATTTCCGCCAGCACCGGGCAAAGGGGAAAGTCAATGTCCGAATACACCTGCGCCATACCCTCCTGCTTGACCTTCTCCGGGAGAACTGCATAGAGCTGTGCAATGGCGGCGGCTTCCCCGGAAAGACCGTCGAAAAGGACTGCCCCGCAGTAGCGCTCCAGCAGATCCTTCAGCGCATAACCGGAACGGGCAGGCTCCAGAAGATATGCAGCCAGTGCGGTGTCATACTGGAAGCCCTGAATACTTCTGCCCTGCCGCAGCAGCTGAGTCATCATGGATTTGCAGTCGTGAACAATTTTTACGGTTTGGGGAGTGAATACGCCATCCAGCAGACGGAGCCATTCCATCAGCCCCAGAGTCGTCTGCTCGGCGGTGTAAACCGTATCCTCTAGAGAGATTGCCAGTGCGGTGAGATCGGAATTGGCGGCAATAAACAGAGGCTTGTCACCGGGCAGCAGAGAAAGGAATGCGTCCAGCTCCTTGGCTGTATCCAGCGTGTGGATGTCCAGCGGGGGCTGATCAGCGTGCAGCTCCGGCAGCTCGGCCTCCAGCAGACGGTATTTGTCGATGAGCCGCCCAAAGTTCAGGCTGCGGAACAGCTCCAGCACTTTCGCCCGATCCCAGGGCTGTAGAATGTTGTCCTGAGGATGGAATTCCATCGGTGCATTGCAGCGGATGGTGGCAAGGTCATAGCTCTGATAGGCAGAGTCCTTCCCCTCCTGGAGCTTCCGACGCAGGGCGGGCTTCAAATCTTCATCCTGCACATGGGTATAGATTGTGTCCAGACTGCCGAACTTCGACATCAGATCCTTAGCAGTCTTTTCTCCGACGCCGGGGACGCCGGGGTAGTTGTCGGAGGAGTCGCCCATCAGCGCTTTGAGGTCGATTAGCCCCTTGGGGGGAAAGCCGTATTCCTCCTGAAAAACCGCGGGGGTATAATTGACGGAGCGGGTGCGCCCGGCCTTAGTGGTGACCAGCTTGACGGTGACATGCTCGTTTACCAGCTGGAGGGAGTCCCGGTCGCCGGTGACCACCACGCAGTCCCAGCCGTTTTCGCCGCAGATGCGCCCGGCGGTGCCGAGAATATCGTCGGCCTCCCAGCCTTGAAGCGAATAGGTGGGGACATGCATGGCGGCAAGAATCTCTTTCAGAATGGGCATCTGCGAGGCAAGCTCATCGGGCATGGGCTTTCGGGTGGCCTTGTAGCCGGCATAGGCGGTGTGGCGGAAGGTGGGGCCTTTTTCGTCAAAGGCCACCGCCAGAGCTTCTGGCTTTTCCTCGTCCAGCAGGGACTGCATGATGTTGAGAAAGCCGTAAATCGCCCCGGTGGGCTGTCCGGACTGGGAGGACAGATAGCCAACGCCGTAAAAGGCCCGGTTGATGATGCTGTTGCCGTCCAGAATCATGAGTTTCATATAATCACCTTGTTACATCATAGTTTGCAGTAATGGTTGTTGCAAAATGTGGCGCAATGACTGGTGCGCAGCTAACTTAGGGCAATACCGCACAAATGCGTCATCGGATTTTGACGGATCTTTTTCGCCAGAAATGCGTTTGTAAAACCTTGAAATACACAAAGTATTCCTGCGGTTTTACACCTTTTTCTGACGAAGAAATCTCTCGTCAGACTCTCTCGCCGATTTGTGCGGTATTGCCTTAGAAATACATAAACAGATTGCACTTGATCATGCCGTTGTAGAGCTTGCGCTTTTTGGTGCAGCGCTTCCCATAATACCGCTCCAGCTCTTCCTCAGAGGAAATGATATAAATGCCGTAGTCCTTCTGATTGCCCACGGCTCTGCCGAAGCTCCGGAGAAGCTGCTGAGCCTGCCGCTGCTCCAGCATTCGCTGACCATAGGGGGGATTGGTGACGATGACGCCCTTCCCCTCCGGCAGGGTTAGCTTGGCGGCGTCAGCCTGAGAGAAGGTGATATACTTCTCCATTCCGGCCTTTTTGGCATTGCTCTGAGCAATGGCGAGGGATTTGGGGTCAATATCGGAAGCGTAGATGTGATAATCCCCGTGGAATTCCCTGTCCAGCGCCTCACTCCGGGCTTTCTGCCACAGTTCGGGTTTGCTGATGTCCCACTTCTGGCAGGAGAAGCTGCGGTTCAGGCCGGGGGCGCGGTTCTTTGCGATCATGGCGGCTTCGATGGCGATGGTGCCGGAGCCGCAGAAGGGATCCACAAAGTTGTCTCTGCCCCGATAGCGGGCAAGATTCACCATGGCGGCGGCAAGGGTTTCCCGCAGGGGCGCGTCATTGCCCACGGCACGGTAGCCCCGCTTGTGCAGCCCCGCACCGGTGGTGTCCAGAAACAGCTCGGCCTGATCCTTCATAATGGAGAATTGCAGCTGATACAGGCTTCCGGTTTCCGGCATCCAGCCTACATGGTATTTCTCCCCCAGCCGCTTGGCGGCGGCCTTTTTCACAATGGCCTGACAGTCCGGCACGGAATGAAGCTGGGAGCCGAGACAGTGACCCTTGACCGGGAACGCGCCGTTTTTGGGAATAATGGCTTCCAGCGGGGTATGATAGACCCCCTGAAACAGCTCCTCAAAGGTGCGGGCGGGGAACGAGGCCAGCCGAAGCAGCACCCGTTCTCCGGTGCGGAGCCAGAGGTTGGCGCGGATGATATCCTCAAAGGTACCCTTGAACAGAACCCGTCCGTTTTCGGCGGCAACGTCCTTCATGTCGAGCCGACGCAGCTCTTGGGCGCAAAGTCCCTCCAGACCAAACAGGCAGGGGACGGAAAGTGTAAATTCAGTCATTGGTTTCTCCTTACTCCTCTATGGCAACACCGCACAAATGCGTCATCGGATTTTGACGGATCTTTTTCGCCAGAAATGCGTTTGTAAAACCTTGAAATACACAAAGTATTCCTGCGGTTTTACACCTTTTTCTGACGAAGAAATCTCTCGTCAGACTCTCTCGCCGATTTGCGCGGGATTGCCCTATTATCATTGTGCGGTTTCGATGATGTTCTTATCCGTTTAGTATACCTGAATTTCCCGAAAAGTGCAATACAAAGCGACACAGCAAGGCCCAATGGAGGATTGCGCGGCAGCCCCAGCGGGCAAAGTCCGTGGTGCATTGGTGCGTGCTCATGACGCTGATCTGTAAGACGGTGATTTTTGCGCTGGTGCAGCTGTTTGCGGCACAGATCATCTCCATCTTTAATGGGGAGCCGGAGGTCATTGCGGTCGGCGTACAGTATCTCCGGTATATGGCCTTTGCATATCTGGCCCACTGCTTTCTGGACGGCTATCAGTCCATGGCAAATGGCGTGGGGTTCAGTATGCTGAGTTTTATCTGCTGTACTGTGGACGGCCTGATCGTCCGGATCCCGCTGGCGTGGCTGTTTGGCTCGGTGCTGGGCATGGGGATCAAGGGCGTATTTCTGGGCTGCATGGCGGCGCCCTTCTCGGCGGGACTCATCAGCGCCGGGTATTTCTACTCCGGCGTCTGGAAGCGTCAGGGCTTGGTGAAGCAGGAAGCGGAATAAGCAGTAAAACAGCCCGGAGCCGGGGATCAAACCGGCTCCGGGCGAATTTTCTTATTTCAGAAACATGCGCAGCAGCTTTTCCTTCCATGGGGTGTATTTCTGGTAGCGCATGGGGAGGTCCAGCCAGTTCCCCTTGTCCACGATGCTCTTTTTATGGGTAAAGGTGTCAAAGCCGTACTTCCCGTGATAGCTGCCCATGCCGCTCATGCCAACGCCGCCGAAGCCCATTTGGGAGGTGGCGAGGTGGATGATGGTATCATTGACACAGCCGCCGCCGTAGCTGATATTGTCCTGCACAAAGCGGATATGCCCCCGGTCTGTGGAGAAAATATAGAGCGCCAGCGGCTTGGGGCGGGACTGGACAAAGGCCACGGCTTCCTCGGTGGTATGGTAGGTCATCACTGGGAGGATCGGGGCAAACAGCTCCTGCCCCATGGCGGGACTGTCCGGGGTGACGGGGCCGACCACAGTGGGAGCGATTTGCAGAGTGTCCGGGTTCGTTTCGCCGCCGAACAGAATGGTTTCTCCGGCGAGAATGTCGGAGATTCGGTCAAAATGCCGTCGATTCACGATCCTGCCATAGTCGGGATTCCGGAGGGGCTGCTCACCGTACATTTCCCGAATTGCGTCATAAAACAGCGGAAGGAACCGGTCCTTGACGGAATCCTGAATCAGCAGATAGTCCGGGGCCACGCAGGTCTGACCGCAGTTGAGGTATTTGCCGAAGGTGATGCGCCGGGCGGCGACTTTAAGATTGGCGGTCTCGTCCACGAT